>DATFMH010000066.1:0-62022 GCA_035267045.1 Balneolales bacterium | reverse complement strand
TCGGCAGGGTGACTAAAAAGCACGAACCATTTGCCTTTGTAAGCTTCCGGTAATCTCATAGGGCCCATCGTAGTTTCTACATCTAAATTGGGGAATGGATCGCCTATAAGAGGCATATTAAATTTTGTTTCTTCCATAATTCATCTCTTTTCTTGAATAGTTATTTAATTAGGTTCCCTGGGTAGAAACCTGTTCCATATTTATAATTTATAATAAGTATGGATAAATAGAAATTATAGTCGATGCTGATTAAGCAGGTATTAAATCGGGACTATGAAGGTAGGCCTGAAAATTATCAGAAAATTTTCTACATGATAACCATCTATGAGAGCATGATAAACTTTTATAGAGAGTAGCATTTTGAAAGTATCACCATCTTTAAAATATTTGCAAAGACGATTTCCGGGATAAAATCTCTGCGGCTGAATTACCTTGCATGAGAAATACTGGCAAACTTATTCCATGGTAATATCGAATAATGAATTAGATCGTCCTGATCTGTTCGGGGATCCAGCTTTTCCTTATTATTACGATGCTCTTAAATAACAGACTGTTCATTTTTCTTAAAGCGTTTGAAATCATCATAATATTCGAAATAGCAGAAACTAAATGCTCCATCGGAATTAAGTACAGTTTGTCCGACGTGTATGCGATCATCAATTAATACTTCACTATCATGAATACGGTAACGGTAAGGTTCCTATTCATTAACAACTTCCGCAGGGATATTGTATAACGGGTTTCATAATCTTAAAAAAACTGACTTTCCTGTCCCACTCATCTATATTCAGTTTTCACATGAAAAGATTGGCTACAAATTATTTGAAGTGGTAGAGGAATACAATCGATCCGGTGTAGGCTGGTTTATGTTGGCCCCTGATCTCCAGGGTTACGGAAACCGTTACCTTCGAGATTCCACGCAGATTTTTTACTTCTTTGACTGAAGCATTTAATCGTACTTCACTGTCAACCAATACAGGTTGATTAAAACGTAAATCTTGTATTTCATAATTAACGGTCATTTTAGTATTCCGGGCTTCTATTATTTGACCCAGAAGAATAGGAATCAGGGAAACCGTTAAATATCCATGAGCTATCGTTGAGTTATACGGGGACTCTTTTTTTGCCCGTTCGATATCAGTATGAATCCATTGGCGATCGCCGGTTGCTTCCGCAAAATGATTTATTTGATCCTGTGTGATTCTGATAAAATCCGAATATCCCAGCTCTTTTCCTTCATATTCTACCCAATCCTCATGACTGGATATAATTGTATGATTCATAAATTATTTATTACCGTATTTGTAGATTTTTAAAGATGTTACAGTTGAAAAGGTAAGATAAGGTAAACTTTTTCTAATAAAATGGCATCTTGAGTTAAAAGTTGGGTTACATCATTATTAAATAAAGTGAATACCCATTTAAAGGTAATTCACTTTATTTATAAAAATCTTCTACTGCTGATTACAGTTTAATGCTTTTTTTCAAATGGATATCAGTTGAAGAACTTCCGATCAATAAATCAAATGTATTATGATCTATAACCCATTTATGCTGATTTGGGTTGAAATAATGAAATGCGTCTTTATTGAGTGTAATGTGCACTATTTTCGCATCACCCGGCTTTAATTCAACCCTGGAAAATTTTTTCAGCGCTTTATAAGGCCGTGACAATCTCGGGTTATTTTCATGGACGTAAAGCTGTGCAACTTCAGCCCCGGCGAGTTGGCCTGTATTGGTTATTTTAAAACTGACATCCACCTTGGGAGTACCATTCGACGATTGATTCTCAACTTTTAAGTCGCTGTATTTAAAAGAAGTGTAGGAAAGGCCAAATCCAAAAGGAAATGCCGGTTTAATTTTATTAGTATCGAAATAGCGATATCCTACCTCCAATCCTTCAGAATAAGTAAGGAGAGAATCATTATGAGTATAGTTTTGAATTGATTTGGGTTCCTGCGACCAACTGCGTGGGAAGGTCACCGGTAATTTACCCGAGGGATTATAATTGCCCAGAAGTACATTAGTGATGGCATTACCAATTTCTTCACCATCAAACCAGGTTTCCAATACGGCTGGAGTCTGTTTTATCCATTTATCAACTAATACAGGAGCTCCCGATGTCAGAACAACGATGGTGTGGGGATTGGCTTTCACAACTTGTTGGATAAGCTTATCCTGATGGTCAGGTAATGCCAGGGATTTGCGGTCGGCTCCTTCGTGTTCGTAATGGGCAGAAGTACCTGCAAAAACAATGGCGACATCAGAATGTTTTGCCGCTTTAACAGCATTCGATATGGATGCGGTCTTGGGTTGTTTCCAGCTTAATTGGGCACTCAGACCATATCCGATATTGGGATTATATCCTTTACCATGGTACTCCACTTTCAGATCATACATATTCCCGGCTATTAAATGAGCTGTAAGAGTATATCTGTTTCTCCCGAATCTACCTTTATGAGCTGGTGATTCGGCTTTTTTGTTATTCAGATAAAATGTTGTCGGAGCCCCTGAAGTTAACTGGAATTGATAATCACCGGTTACAGGAGCTTTGATCTTACCCGTCCATCGTACGCTGAATGCACCTTTGAAATTATTCTCAACGATGGGAGTTTCTTCACCCGCGCCCTGGCGGTAATCAATTTGCCCGGCGGTACGAACAACAGGTGTTCCCATAAAATCAGGACTGTTAAAATATTCCGCTTTTAATCCCTGTGTTTTGCCATCGGGCTGATAGAATGCGGCTGAGTCGACCGGTTGCATATAATCAAACAAAATACCCGGTGCATAGTGGATAGACGCTTTACCTTTTAAATTATGTTTTAATGCTTGTAACGGCGAAACCGAAATTATAGGATGTACTTCGGCACTTCCACCGCCAACGGCCCGGGCAAAGGCGGCATTAGGGCCAATAACGGCAATACTCTTTAATTTTGAGGGAGAAAGCGGAAGTTCATGATGATCATTTTTCAACAGTACAATAGCTTCTTGTGCCGTTTTTAAAGCCGTATGCTTCGTTTCCGGAGCATTGATTAAACTTTTATCCAGTTTCTGAGGATGTTTCAATTTGGGAAGAACACCCAACTTGAATTCAGTATTCAATATATTTTTTACTTTAGCATTGATTGTTGAATCACTGACTGTTCCCGATTGTATGGCAGGCATTAATGTTTTTTGATTCAAATAACGACCTGTAGGCATTTCTAAATCCAGGCCATTATGAACAGTGGGAAGAGTACTATGTACAGCGCCCCAATCGGACATAATTAAACCTTTATATCCCCATTCTTTTCGCAGGATAGTATTTAATAGAAAATAATTAGCGGCACTGAAATGGCCATTTATCTTATTGTAAGCAGCCATTATAGCATCTGAATGTGCTTTGTGAAGGGCTGCTTTAAATGCGGGGAAATATATTTCGCGAAGAGTTCGTTCATTGATATTTTCATCGATCGTAAACCGGTGAAATTCCTGGCTATTTGCGACAAAATGTTTAACAGTGGCACCAACTCCTTCTTCCTGCACACCTTTTATATAACTTACACCCATGGCAGAAGTTAGAAAAGGGTCTTCGCCGAATCCCTCAAATGTTCTGCCGTTTTTGGGATTACGGGCAATATTGACATTCGGTCCCAGAATAATATTACGGCCTTTACCGCGTACTTCCCGC
Source organism: Balneolales bacterium (assembly GCA_035267045.1). GTDB lineage: Bacteria > Bacteroidota > Rhodothermia > Balneolales > DATFMH01 > DATFMH01. The sequence goes on along the minus strand of DATFMH010000066.1, from coordinate 58,352 downwards.
CCGATTCCCTGTCCTACTTTTCGTACGATGGCTGTATCCCATGTAGCAGCCATTGCTATACCGGAAGGAAAGGAGGTGGATCGTCCCCATCGTGCTCCAAGTGGTCCGTCATCCATACGCATGGAGGGTATTCCCAATTTAGGTACAGGGGAGGTACTCATAACAATACCTCCGAGCAGATTTACCTTATTTTTCATCGTAAGATGGGACATTAAATAGCTTATAGAATGATTCCCGTCCTGTTGCTTCGATCTGTTGCATCCGGCATTTAATAACATATAGAGTATAAAAACCGGTAATAGATAAGAAATCCACTTTCCTTTTAGATTCATTTTATATCCTTGCAAGTTGATTGTTCGTTTTGTGATAAAAAGGTGCCTAAGTAAGTTGCTATTATCGTAGTATGGTTTTAAAAAAATATAAATGTAGATATACTAAACAAATCATTATGAGAATAGACATAACATTTAACATTTGAATATCTCAGTTAAAAATTTGAAATGTATAATATATAGACATTTTAATACAGACCTTTAATAAACAGACTTGTATGCGTAATAAAAATCAATATAAATAAGGTAGAGGCTATTTATTTATTTCCGATAAATTCTATATTACTCTTATAAGTAACGAGAGAGACGTTATGAATTTGAATAATGAAAAAAAAGACATAGTTGAACAAAGACTTGGTGTTAGGGTAACCTTAACACGTCCGGTTGATGTTTTCAGAGGTAAGTACCGGCTGGATATTACTGATAATATTCATTTTGTATCACATACTGCATTGACCCCAAACCGTGCATTCGAAAAGACATTAAACCTTTGGATACAATATGATCATCACACACCTTATGTAGACTTGGAATACCTGGTAACCATGATCAAAAATTTACCAATCGAACCGGAAGCAACGCATATCTTATCGAGAATCGTTACTGAAGAAGGTGAAATGAATGGGTTATTTACACTAGTTGACGGCTATTATAAACTTTATTGTTTCCATAAAGCGATCAAACGAAGTAAGACGTAAGGCACTTCTTTATAATTGTTTACCCCTTATTATTCTATTGGCAGACATTCCTTATTCCCGGCAATATCCCCAAATATTTATTTCATTCAGACAACATTGATCAATGTATTGATTAAATCATGTTAAATATACGTAATAGGACATTGCGAGGGCAAAATTATGGTAAATTTTGTTTATTATAAGGCAAAATATTAATTAGTATTTTGTATATTCAAAAATGGGATTTGAGGATGCTAATTTTTTAGATCCCAGGATTTTGGTATTTATTAAGAAAATATTATTACACAATTTATGAAAGTCACCTTAAGTGATATAGCAAAAGAAACCGGGTTTGCCGTCTCAACAGTTTCACGAACATTGAGGGGAGAAGGTAAAATCAGCAGAGAAAATGAACGGATAATCCTTGAAACGGCTCAAAGGTTAAATTATCCGGCCTCAAAGATTTTACGGAATCAGAAACGGAAGAAAAATATATTTATAGCCCTACTTACTCAATTTCATATAGGTGAGTTCTATTCTTCCTTTTTCAATGGGTTCGTTCAGGCGGGTATAAATAAAAAAGTTAATATCAGTTTATTTAGTGTATCTGATCATATTGATAGTATTGATGTTTTCCTAAATAAATTGAGAGATAAAGGATATTCAGCAGCGGTTATTTTTGTTCCTGCTCTTCAAATTGAAGATTATGCTAAGATATTAGATAACGCTCCAACGGATTTTCCTATCATTTCCTGTTCCAATAATATTCATCCTGTTATAGATACGGTAACATTCGATGCTTACCGCGGAGCTTCCTTAGTGGCCGAGCATTTTCAAAAAAGGGGATATAAAACAGTTGGAATGATTGAAGGTCCGGGTAATAAGCAACCGGAGGCCCGTTTTCGGAAAAATGGGTTTGCCGATTATGTAAATCATCATGAAGGTATTGATTTTACTTGGTCCTATCCTGGTGACTATAAACTGGAGTCGGGAATAAGAGCTTTTAATGAGTTCCGTAAATTAAAAGTAAAACCACGCGCTATTTTTGCTGCAAATGATGCCACCGCTTTGGGTTTTATGGAAACAGCCAGGGCTGCCGGTTATAATTTTCCCGAAGATATAGCCCTTGTCGGTTATGATAATCTGCCAATGTGCGAATATCACTATCCAACATTGACCTCCGTAAATACTAATTATACCCAGTTGGCTGAAGTGACGCTTGAAAAAGTTTTAGAAAAATTTAGTAATCCTGTACCTCATAAAGGATTGGTAAGCCTTGTCCCTGTTACATTGGCAGTCCGCCAGTCATCATAACCCCATCTATTGAGCAAAAAATAGGGTATAAAAAATAATTTTTGCCTAAATAAAAATAATATTTGCCCTTCTTTAATTATTTTTTGTATAATCACTCTTAGTATTGGTATCGCTTTCAGAAGATGAGATACTTCTGGCGGGTAGATTTTTTAGAGCATTTACGTTACCTGGATAATATGGATTCTATCCATTTAATGTGCATTTATATTGCTGAATACTATATTTAAACTATTGTAAGCTAAAGGAATATATCAGTCTTATACGACAGCTAAAATCAGATTTATTGGATTAGGTTGTGTTGCTCTATTTGGTGTATTATTCTAGTATTTTTTTTCAATGGTGCTCGTAAAGGACAATAAACATCAATTAATTTGCCTTTATTTGCTCTTTATTTAGACAAAATCAATTAGCGATCAATTGTAAGCATGTTATGACCAAAAAAAGCTTCACAGTATTTATTGATGTCATAAGTGTAACTTTAAACTGTTAAACTTTAGATTATGTTACGAGTGTGGTTTGCTATTATATCTGTTTTTTTGCTTACTACTTTTAAAAATAGTGGATTATCAAAAGGGCAAGAAAGACCTCTTTATAAAAATTCAAGTCAACCAATTGAGGTTCGTGTTAATGATCTTCTAAAGCGAATGACACTTGAGGAAAAAATTGCCCAACTGGAATGTGTTTGGCAAAAGAAGGCACTATTCGTAAATAAGGATGAGACTTTTAACCCTCAGGAATTCAAGAAATACTATCCTAACAGTATAGGTCAGATTGCACGTCCGAGTGAGAACCCCTTTGGCCAGGGAAATCCCGGTTTATCACCAGAGCAAAATGCACAATTTACAAATGCTATACAGCGATATGCTGTTAATGATACCCGCTTGGGTATACCGGTATTATTTCATGAGGAGAGTCTCCATGGTTTTGTAGCGCCAAATGCCACCAGTTTTCCAATTCCAATGGCTTTAGGAAGTACCTGGAATCCGGATCTTATACAAAAAGTATTTGGGGTAGCTGCAGCTGAAGCACGTTCCAGGGGAACGGATTTGGTTTTGGCTCCGGTCGTTAATCTGGCTCGAGACCCGAGATGGGGGAGAACAGGTGAAACGTATGGTGAAGATCCTTATATGGCTTATAAAATGGGTCTTGCTGCTGTAAAAGGATTTCAGGGAAAAATCGGGAAAAATTATAAGATCGATCAGAACCATGTAATGGCCACATTAAAGCATTATGCAGCATTTGGTCAACCTATAGGTGGACGTAATATGGGCCCCACTTCAGCAGGTATTCATACATTGAGTAATATCTTTTTATATCCTTTCAGGGAAATTATCTCAAGAGAACATGTTTACAGTGTGATGGCCTCATATAATGAAATAGACGGTATCCCATCTCACGAGAATTCATGGTTACTGAATAAAGTATTACGTAATCAATGGCATTTTAATGGCATTGTCGTTTCTGATTACGACGGCATACGCCACCTGAAATCGGAACATCACACTGAACCTACTTTTGAAGATGCAGGTATAGCCGCTTTGAAGGCTGGAGTTGATACCGAATTGCCAGATCCGGATTGTTACCCCTTATTAAAAGAAGCGGTTAAACAAGGACGCATTAGTGAATCCGTTATTGATACTGCTGTCAGCAGAGTCTTACGAATTAAATTTGAGTTGGGTTTATTTGAGCATCCGTATGTAAATGTTAAAAAAGCGGTGCAAGAGACAAACAATCCAAAACATAGCCGTTTCGCCGAAAGAGCAGCTGAACAGAGCATGATATTATTAAAAAATCAGGGAAATTTAGCTCCGATTAATCTGAATAATTATAAGCGCATTGCGGTTATTGGTCCCAACGCTGATAGGGTAATATTAGGTGGATACAGTAATCATCCTAAACATTTCGTAACGGTATTGCAGGGTATAAAAGATTATGTGGGCAATAAAGCTCAGGTTAATTACTCCATTGGTACGAAAATAACAAAAACGAAAGGGTGGTTTCGTGATAAAGTGGAATTAAGTGATACCACCAAAGATCTACAAAGAATAGCCAATGCTGTTAAAGTAGCTAAAAAATCAGATCTGGTAATACTGGCTATAGGTGGTAATGAGGAGACTTCCCGTGAAGCCTGGGCCGATAATCATTTGGGTGACAGAGATAATCTGAAAATGGTCGGGCTGCAGAATAAACTGGTTGAAGCTCTCTCAAAAACAGGGAAGCCCATTGTAGCCCTGTTATTCAACGGACGGCCTTTAGCTGTTACCAACCTGGTTAAAAAAGTGCCTACAATTTTTGAATGCTGGTATCTTGGTCAGGAAACGGGACATGCTGTTGCGAAAACACTTTTCGGAGATGTTAATCCGAGCGGGAAATTAACCATAACTGTTCCCAGATCTGTTGGGCAGTTGCCGGACTATTATAATTATACTCCGACATCCCATCGTCCATATCTTTTTGTAAATAATGAACCGTTATTCCATTTCGGATATGGGTTGAGTTATACAACTTTTAATTTTGGGAAACCTTCTATATCACGTACATCTATGAGTTCGAAAGATTCGGTCAAGGTTTCCATTCCGGTTACTAATATGGGCAAAAGGGAAGGGGAAGAAGTGGCCCAGTTATATATACGAGATGAGGTCAGTTCGATTACTCGCCCTGTTAAAGAATTGAGAGGTTTCAAAAAAGTGGATTTAAAACCGGGAGAAACAAAAACAGTAACATTTACCATATCACCCGATAAACTGGCCTTTTATAATGCACATATGAAGTATACCGTAGAACCGGGATCTTTCGATTTAATGGTAGGTTCGTCTTCAAGAAACGCTGATCTTCAGCATCTTCAATTAACAGTTACAAAATGACCAGGATTTAAAGCTGTATGTCTACGAAAACACATAATATTATCCGGCATAGTAATCTTTACGTAACAGGGATCACACTTGTTGCGACTTTAGGGGGACTCCTTTTTGGATATGATACAGCCGTTATCTCAGGAACGACAAGTGCCTTGAGAAGCTTTTTTGTCAAACCGATGTACAGCAATGCAGCGTTGGCTGGTAATGTTATAGTACAATATAAGGTCATAGTTACTATATGCCTTGCAATAATTGTTTTTTTAATCAGCAGTTTTATGTTCAAATTGTTTGGGCAAAAAAAAGGACTTATATATTCTGTTATCGTATTAATTCTTGCCTGGTTTATTTGGTATTTTCGTTTTTGGACCGAACCGAATACTTTGACAGAAGGCATGGCAAATGCTATTGATGGATTTACAATATCCAGTGCACTGGTTGGCTGCATTATTGGCGGATCCATAGCAGGATATGTAAGTCAGACGACCGGAAGGCGTAACGGGATGTTATTGGCAGCCATCCTTTTCACAATTTCAGCCGTAGGATCTGCTATTCCCGATACTATCAACTTCCTCCATGTTGCTGTAGTCAGCTCATTTATATTTTATCGTGTAATCGGTGGTATCGGTGTGGGTCTCGCCTCTATGATAACTCCCATGTATATCGCCGAAATTTCACCTTCGGAGATACGTGGTAAGCTCGTGTCGTGGAATCAATTTGCCATCATTTTGGGAATGCTGTTGGTCTATTTTGTCAATTATTTTATAGCCATGCACGGGTCTGATAACTGGTTAAATTCAATCGGCTGGAGATGGATGTTTGCTTCCGAAACAATCCCGGCAGGTCTCTTCCTGTTTTTATTGTTCTTTGTTCCCGAATCACCACGATATCTTGTTATGGCCGGCCGTAATGATGAAGCTCGAAATGTATTGTTGAAATTAGTGGGGCAGGATCGTTCTGATTCCGTTTTATCGGACATTAAGACGAGTCTATTCAATAAATCGTCCGTTCCATGGTTATCATTCGGTGGGTTGGTCATTATTGTTGGTATTCTACTGTCAGTTTTTCAACAATTTGTAGGAATTAATGTTGTCTTGTATTACGCTCCCGAGATCTTCAGAAATATGGGAGCAGGGATGAATGTCTCATTAATGCAAACCATAATCGTAGGAGCTGTAAATCTATCATTCACGATAGTTGCCATATATACGGTTGATAATTTTGGTCGCAAACCATTAATGATAATCGGATCTCTGGGAATGGCGGTATCGATGATCTTACTTGGCTTTATGTTTTTTGCGAAAAGTGTGGGTATAATGGCTTTAATATTCATGCTGATTTATACGGCATCTTTTGCAGTTTCATGGGGACCTGTTACCTGGGTTATGTTATCCGAGATATTTCCGAATTCTATTCGCGGGGCCATGTCCATTGCCGTCGCCGCTCAGTGGGTTGCTAATTTAATCGTATCATGGACCTTCCCGATGATGAATAATTCCACGGCTCTAAACAATATATTTAATCATGGTTTTACATATTGGATATATGGTATCATGGGACTTTTGTCTGCTCTTTTTATGTGGAAGATGGTTCCCGAAACCAAAGGACGTTCACTCGAGGAAATGGAAATGTTATGGCAGCCGCGAAACGTAGCACTTGTTGAAGAAGAACTCAGTTGATGAATATACAGCACAGATATTAAAAGCAGATTGATTACAATATGGTTTTTTTAGGTATAGATCTTGGAAGTTCATCCATAAAAGTATCGTTATTCGATGCGGATAAAGGAATTGTGATTGGCAGTGGCCGATATCCGGATGAGGAACAAATCATTGAATCACCTAAACAGGGGTGGGCCGAGCAAAAGCCTGAAATGTGGTGGGAAAATTTTAAGAATGCTTATCGGCGTGTCTTAAAAGAAACGGATGTTAATCCTAAAAAAATTATGGGAATAGGTATTTCCTATCAGATGCACGGATTAGTGACTATTGATAAAAATGGGAAAAGTATCCGGCCTGCTATTATCTGGTGTGACAGCCGGGCAATTCCGTATGGTGAAAAAGCCTTTGATGAGCTTGGTTCCGATTACACTCTCAGACATTTACTCAACTCCCCCGGCAATTTTACAGCAGCCAAATTAGCATGGATGAAGGATCAGGAACCTGACAAATATGAAAATATAGATTATTGGATGCTGCCAGGTGATTATTTTGCTTACCGTCTTACCGGAGAAGCAACAACGACCCGGTCGGGTCTTTCAGAAGGTATTTTCTGGGATTTTCAAAATCATACGATAAATTCAAAGTTACTGGATTACTTTGAATTTGATACCTCACTTATCCCGAAAATTGTTCCCTCGATAGGAAAGCAGGGTAAAATTAATTCAAATGTTGCTGCTGAACTTGGTTTAAGCAGCGATGTAAGAATTACTTATCGTGCCGGAGATCAGCCCAATAATGCATTCTCACTAAATGTTGTTAAACCCGGAGAAGTGGCGGCAACTGCCGGTACTTCGGGTGTGATCTACGCTGTCACCGATAAGAATATTTATGATAAGGAATCGCGTATAAACACATTCCTGCATGTAAATGATCAGGAGAATGCGAGACGTAACGGAGTCCTGATATGTATTAATGGAACAGGAATTCTTTACAGTTGGCTTAAGAAGATATTGAATACGGGAGCTCAAAACATTACTTATGAGTCGATGAATGAGCTTGTAAAAATGGCCGAGCCGGGGGCATCCGGATTGAAATTTTATCCTTTTGGAAATGGGGCTGAGCGAATTCTTGGAAATAAGGTTATTAATGCTCAGGTGCAGGGAATCGATTTTAATATTCACCGGTCGGAACACCTTGTAAGAGCCGGTATGGAAGGCATTATATATGCCTTGATGTTCGGTTTAGATATTATGCAAGATAATGATTTCAAAGTGGAATCAATTAAAGCCGGCCATGCTAATTTATTTTTAAGCAGGGCATTTCGACAGATGTTTGCCGATATAACAAAGACACCGGTTGAATTGTATGATACGGATGGAGCAGCCGGAGCAGCACGTGGAGCAGCGCTTGGTTACGGGTTTTATTCCAGTTTAAATGAAACTTTTGATTCGTTACGCAAGATCGATTATATCGATCCGGAAAGCCGTAACATTAAATTATATGAAGAATTGTATGATGATTGGAAACAAAAATTACCTGTCTGACTTCGATATTAAAGAAGGTCAATTGGACGTGAAAACATTAGCGGGTTATCAGGTGTTGAAACTTAATAATGAACATTTGGATAATGCCATAGAGGTTATTCCCGGCTATGGTGCTCGCTTAAATGGTCTCTGGTTATCTGATAGATCTGTAAAACGTAATATTATTGAAGGTTATGAGTCGGATGACGATTTGGCTAGTGATACTTATTATCACAACGCATGGCTGTTTCCATTTGTAAATCGACTTAAAAACGGTGTTTATGAGTTTGAAGGTAAGGATTATCGATTTCCTTTAAATGAACCTGATAAAGGGAATGCATTACACGGTTTTTTGTTTAATCAACCTTTTGAAATTCAAGATATTGGAGTTAATACAGAGGAGACATTCATTAAATTACGTTATTCGTATGATGGCGAATACGACTATTATCCCTTTCCATTTGATTTTCAAGTTATTTATCGATCGAATAAATCGAATATTTTGGAAGTTGAATTTTTCCTCGAGAATACAAGCGAACATAATGCTCCTGTATCATTTGGCTGGCATCCGTATTTAACATTTTCAGATGATATTAAAAATATTAAAGTGACCGCACCAATACGCGAGAGGGTAGAAGTAAACCCAAACATCATCCCTACAGGCAGCTCGGTTAAAGATGAACGTTTTTTAAACGGAAAAGAAATACAGGATGACCAACTGGATAATAGCTTCCGTTTGATACCGACTGAAAAATATACCGTGGCACTATTATCTCAACAAGATCGGGCAGAGATAACTATGGAGTTCAATAAATCAATGAAATTTCTGCAAATGTTCACCCCGCCCACACGTCAATCCATTGCGATTGAACCGGTTACGTCTAACATAAATGTATTTCAAAATGGTGATGGCTTATTGATCATCAAACCAGGTGAATCATTTTCAACGATTATTAAAATAATGTTAACTCAAACTACCTAAATAAACAGATTGAAATTATGAAACCATTATTAGGTGATAAAGAATATTTTAAGGATATACCATCTATTCCATTCGAAGGACCGGACTCAAAAAATCCTTTAGCTTTTAAATATTATGACCCTGAAAAGGAAGTTGCCGGCAAAAAAATGAAAGATCATTTACGATTTGCCTGTGCATATTGGCATTCATTCGGTAATCTGGGTAACGATCCTTTTGGTGTTGGTACGAAATCATTTCCCTGGCTGGAGAACTCGGATCCGGTTCAACGTGCCAAAGATAAAATGGATGCCGCTTTTGAGTTCATTACTAAACTTGGACTCAATTACTTCTGTTTTCACGATTATGATTTGATAGATGAAGCAACAACTCTCGCCGAATCCGAAAAAAGACTACAGACGATTGCCGAATATGGAAAAGAAAAACAGAAGGAAAGCGGAGTTAGAGTGTTATGGGGAACGGCAAATCTGTTTACAAATCCTCGTTATATGAATGGAGCCGCAACTAATCCGGATTTTCAGGTTGTAGCACACGCGGCTTCACAGGTTAAACATGCCCTTGATACGACTATAGCTTTAGGCGGTGAAAATTATGTATTCTGGGGAGGTCGTGAAGGGTATATGTCGCTCTTGAATACTAAGATGAAAAGAGAACGGGATCACCTGGCACGTTTCCTTTCGATGGCGCGTGATTACGCCCGTAAACAAGGTTTTAAAGGAACCTTTTTTGTAGAACCTAAACCATGCGAGCCTACAAAACATCAATACGATTATGACGCTGCGACGGTTATAGGCTTTCTTAAAGAGTATGGTTTGGATGGTGATTTTAAACTTAATATAGAGGTCAATCATGCCATTTTAGCCCAGCATACGTTTCAACACGAGTTACAGGTTGCTGCTGATGCCGGTTTACTGGGTAGTATTGATGCCAATCGCGGTGACTACCAAAACGGTTGGGACACGGATCAGTTTCCTACCAATGTTTATGAAATCACCGAAGCTTTAATGGTTATTCTGCAAGCTGGCGGATTCCAGGGTGGGGGAATCAATTTTGATGCTAAAACAAGACGAAACTCAACCGATTTGGCTGATTTATTTTATGCTCATGTTGGTGGTATGGATACATTTGCCAGGGCATTGATAAGTGCGGACCGTTTGTTAAGCGAATCATCTTATAAAAAAATGGTTAATGACCGTTATGCATCTTTCGATTCCGGGGATGGTAAGAAATTTGAAGATGGAAAATTATCGCTTGAAGATTTGAAATCCATTGCTGTTAAAAATGGGGAACCAGAGCAGATAAGTGGACATCAGGAATTGTATGAAAATATAATCAACGATTATGTCTGATTTATAAAAAGTGTAATTAACGATGCAGAAACGGCAGGTAATCATTGTGTATTAGGTAGATGGCTCCACATCCCATGTGCAACACATAAAAGCCTGCTGATTTCAACGCATGAATATTTAAGAGTTATATACAACGTCAAATATTGATAAAGAATCAGATAATTAATCTTAAAAATGTACTATTATGAAAAATTCGATTAATAGTTTTAAGCCGTACCTGAAAATATCCGTTTTCTATATTTTGATCGTTGTATTGACTCCAACTGTCTTTGCTCAAAAAGCAAAGCAATCTCCGGGAGTTACGCAAATCACAAACCAGAAGAAGACAAAGCCCATTTATCTGGATACACATTACTCGTTCAGGGAAAGAGCAGCTGATCTGGTTTCAAAAATGACCCTGGAGGAAGAAGTTAAACAGTTACATACCAATAATGCACCGGCTATTCCACGGTTGGGGGTTCATCAGTATATATATTGGAGCGAAGGGCAACACGGTATCAATGCCTTGTTTGGAAATATCCATAATGGCAAGAAAAAGAAGGAACATGCTTACGGATCACCGGTGGCAACAAGCTTCCCGACTAATTTTGCTTCCACAATGAGTTGGGATCCGAAACTGATCTATAAAGAAACTAACGCCATATCGGATGAAGCCCGTGGATTTCTTGATAAGTCTCTGTTTGGAAAAGGACAGAACAACCTGGGCGAGTCGAAATCTGATTATGGCAACCTGACTTATTGGGCCCCGACGATCAATATTGATCGTGATCCACGATGGGGTCGCACGGATGAGGCTTTCGGAGAAGATCCATACCTGGCCTCGCATATGGCAGCTGCATTTGTGAACGGGTTTCAGGGGCAAACAATGAATGGAATGCCCAAAACGCACTATTTGAAAGCTGCTGCCACGGCTAAACATTTTGCACTGAATAATATTGAAAATAACCGCTTTGGTATTTCATCCGATGCGGGTGATGAAGCTATTCGGGATTATTACACCGCTACATTCCGGTATCTCATAGAGAAAGCTCATGTTGCCGGTATAATGACTTCATATAATGCTATTAATGGAACACCGGCTGTTGCGAGTACTTATACGGTAAACGAACTGGCACAGAGAACCTTCGGTTTTAACGGATATACGACATCGGATTGCGGCGCAGTGGGTACTACCTATAATGTGTATCCGTATGGTCATAAATGGGCTCCCCCGGGCTGGGCAGTGAAACGGGAACATAAGAAAACCATTTGGAAGAATAAGAAGTCCGGGGTAAAAGTATCCGGAGCTGCCGGAGGACAGGCTTATGCAGTTCGGGCAGGTACGGATCTTAATTGCACGGGAAACGAATACACTCTTTCAAATATTGAAGAAGCTATTCAAGCCGGAATTCTGATCAAAGGAGTAATCGACCGGGCACTTACCAGGGTCTTCACAATCAGGATGAGAACCGGTGAGTTTGATCCGCCAAATAAAGTTCCATATACCAAAATTACGAAATCTGTAATTCAGAGTCCGTCTCATCAGCGATTAGCTGAGAAAGTAGCCGAAAACTCATTGGTACTTCTGAAAAATACTGTTGTTTCCGGTTCCAATAAGCGCCTGTTGCCGGTCGATGCCGCCAAACTTCATAAAGTTGTTATTGTCGGTGATATGGCCAATAAAGTGACCCTGGGAGGTTATTCCGGTAATCCATCCTTGAAAATAAGTGCTGTTCAGGGTATCAGGACGGCTGTTAAAAAAGTAAATCCTGATGCGTCCGTCATTTTTGACAGTACCGGTACCTCCACAATTGCAAGCAACCCGGTTTCGCTAAGTGCCCACACCCAATCGGATATACGTAGTGCGGATCTTGTAGTTGTTTTTGTTGGAACGAACGAAGCCGTTTCCAGGGAAGGTCATGACCGTGCAAGTCTGGCCATGCCGGGAAATTATAGTTCACTGATTTATCAGGTTTCGGAACAAGGTAATAAGAATATGGTGTTGGTCATTCAGTCTGATGGTCCGGTAAAAACTAATCTCATTCAACATAAATTCCCTGCTATCGTATTTAGTGGTTATAACGGCGAGAGTCAGGGTACGGCACTTGCCCGGGTATTATTGGGTGACAAAAATCCAAGTGGCCATCTTAACTTTACTTGGTATAGAGATGATACCCAGCTTCCCAGTAAATCCGATTATTCACTGATTCCAAGAAAAACCAACGGATTGGGCAGGACTTACATGTACTTTACAAAGAAGCCAACTTATCCGTTTGGTTATGGACTGAGTTACAGTACTTTTTCCTTTTCCAATGTAAAGATAACGCCTAAAAAGATATCACCTAACGACAATGTGACGGTGAGTTTCGATGTGAAAAACACCGGCAAAATTGCAGGAGCGACTGTTGCCCAGTTATATGTAACCTCTCCTAAAATTAAGGGGAAAGCGTTACCAAAGAAAAGACTGGAAGGATTCAAAAAAACACAGGTCCTCAAACCGGGCCAGACCCAGAATATTACCCTAACGGTTAAGGCAAGTAATCTTCAATTTTGGAATGAGCAAGAATTGAAGTGGGTCGTCTATAATGGAAATTATGGGTTTGAACTTGGATATAATTCGGCTTTTATAGCTGATTCAGAAAACGCAAGTGTGCATGGAGAAATTACTCCAAAAGTCAAATATGTGACGGTTCAACCACAGAAACTCGTATATAAAGTCGGTGAAACAATAGATTTAAATGGCACAAACAAGTGGATCAAAAGTGATATCAATGAGAACCGGGAACAACCTCATGCAAAGGCCGATCATATCGTTGAAGCTGTTTATAATAACGGTTCTTTTGTGAATTTAGCCAATGCAGAAGTCAAATTTAGAAGTGATAACACTTCAGTGGCTATAGTTAATAAAAAAGGCATTGTGAAGACAGTTGGTCACGGAGTGGCCACTATAACCGAAACAGTAAACGGTGTTTCAGGATCAAATGTCATTGTTGTGAAATAGGATACCTGGTACGGAAGTCAAATTTAATATTTGATGAGAAAAAGATTCTTGATCAATATTAATAAGAATAAGTAGCTGTTATGACAAAAAGTTATAATAAAGGAAGCGATAAATATTCAGAAAATTCTGAAAAGGGAATTTCCCGGAAGGATTTTTTGAAAAAGAGTATGGCTACAGCCGGTTTTCTTGCGATCGGAAGAAATAATTTAATGCGACTTGGAAACCGTATTGCATCTGAAGAAGCATCGTTGGAAATAGATCAAAGAGTAAAATCTTTGATCGGTAAAATGACCTTAAAAGAGAAAGTTTCTCAGCTACTTACTAATTCCCCGGCTATCCAACGGCTTGGAGTACCAAAATATGACTGGTGGAGCGAGTGTTTACACGGCGTTGCACGTGCGGGATTGGCCACATCGTTTCCCCAAGCTATTGGTTTGGCTGCTTCATGGAATACGGGTCTCATGCACACTGTTGCTGATGCCATTTCGGATGAAGCACGGGCCAAACATCATAAATTTGCAAGTCTTGGTTTGCGAAATCGTTATATGGGGTTAACATTCTTTGCACCCAATATCAATCTTGTCCGAGATCCTCGATGGGGAAGAGGTCAGGAAACCTATGGTGAAGATCCCTTTTTAACCGGCCAAATGGCTAAATGGTATATTAAGGGCTTGCAGGGAAATGATCCTAAGTATTTCAAATTAATTGCCACTTCCAAACACTTTGCCGTTTATAATGGCCCGGAACCTGAACGTCACAAGATTAATGTAAATGTAGATAAATTTGATCTGCATGAGACTTATCTGGCAGCTTTTAAAACAACAATAGAGGAAGCCAATGTTGGTTCAGTGATGTGTGCTTATAACAGCCTGGATGGTATGCCTTGTTGTGGCAATAATGAAATTCTTACTAACATTCTTAGGAATGACTGGAAATTCGGGGGATACGTGGTATCCGATTGTGGTGCCATAAGTGATTTTTATAGAAAAGGTGCCCATGACGTGGTAGATACGGATTATCAGTCAGCGGCTATGGGAATAAATAGCGGAACCGATTTGAACTGCGGCAACACATACAGGCATATAGACGAAGCTCAATTACAAGGTCTTGTTAGTGAGAAAGAGATTGATAAATCACTTTATCGATTATTTACGGCTCGTTTTCGATTAGGGATGTTCGATAAACCGGAAAATGTACCATATACAAATATCCCGTATTCAGTTGTTGATAGTGATAAAAACAAGAAACTCGCCCTGGATATGGCACGTGAATCCATGGTGTTACTAAAAAATGAACCGGCAGGTGAAGATAAAAATAACCTGTTACCACTCCGTAAAGATGTTAAATCGATTGCTGTGATTGGTCCCAATGCAGATAAAGCGGATACTCTTTTAGGTAATTATCATGGTACACCATCTTCCATTGTTACACCTCTGAAGGGCATTAAAGAAAAAGTATCTTCCAAAACAGAAGTTCATTATGCTCAGGGATCTGAAATGGCAGACGGTCTCAAACAATTATTGCCAGTTCCAGCTGAATATTTAATACCATCCAGAGGTAGAGGTCATGGGTTATATGCCGAATATTATGACAATAAAACATTTAATGGCAAGCCTGCAAAGACCCGGGTGGATCACAACATTGATTTTACATGGCTCGATAATACACCGGTGAATGGTAAATTGGCATCTGATTTTTCCGTTCGATGGACCGGTAAGATCAAACCGTCAAAATCAGGGAAATATCAAATAGGAATCAGCGAAAGCAGAGAAAGAAACCGTAATGCCAGGTTATATTTAGATGGTGAGTTAAAATTAGACGGACATAAATATCAGAGTCGTTTTTCTGTTGATCTGGTAGAAGGGCATACCTATGATATCAAAATAGAATATGCCGGTTCGGGACCGGATCCCCAGGCTCATCTTACATGGTACATTCCCGGTCGCAACCTGATACAGGAAGCCGTCGATGTTGCAAAAAAATCAGATGTTGTGATCCTGTGTATGGGGTTGGACTCCCACCTGGAAGGGGAAGAAATGCCGGTGCACATCAATGGATTTAATGGTGGTGACCGGACCAGGCTTGATCTGCCGTCACCGCAGGTTGATCTGATGAAAAAAGTAACAGCATTAAGTAAACCAACGGTTTTGGTGTTATTGACAGGAAGTTCGGTTGCCATTCCATGGGCAAAAGTTAATATCCCATCCATACTTGAAGCATGGTATGGCGGTCAGGCCGCTGGTACGGCAATAGCCGATATTTTATTTGGTGATTACAATCCGGGTGGCCGATTACCAGTGACATTTTATAAATCGGTCGATGATCTGCCATCATTTACGAATTATAATATACGAAATCGCACGTATCGTTATTTTGAAGGTGAACCATTATATCCGTTTGGTTATGGATTGAGTTATACAAATTTTGCTTACAGCAATTTGAAGATTCCGGATACGACGGATGCTAAATCGAATATGATCATCAAAGTTGATGTTACTAATACAGGTATGCTTGAAGGTGATGAAGTAACACAATTATATCTCAATCATATGGATTATGCAGGTATACATCCAATCCGAACATTAAAAGGTTTCAGGAGAACGACATTGCAACCTGGTGAAACTCAAACAGTTCGTTTTCAGTTACGACATGAAGATTTAACCGTGGTTAATTCACAAGGGGAATTTGAAAAATCCAAAGGACGTGTGAAAATCAGTGTAGGTGGGAAACAGCCGGGTTTTAATGGTGATTTGGATGCTCGAACAACAAAAGTGATTGAGCAGATAACAAAAATTATATAAAAACAATAAAATTTGAATAAAAAGAAATTAAGGCAGCAGAATGAGGAATATGAATATAATATGGCTCCACATCCCACTTGTGACATATTCTAAGCTGCTGCCTTAAGTTTTTAAATATCGATCGTAATGTAATGGATATTGACCTAAAATATATATGAAAGCGAAAAATACTTACATATATCACGTTATTTATTATTTGATACTGGTTATTTCTCTTAATCTGGTCAATTACAGTAATTCCAGGGCTGAGAACGGACACAGGTTATGGTTGCGATATGTACCGGTATCGAATTCCAATTTGTTGCGTGAATACAGATCAGGAATCAATGGTGTAGTTATCCAAACGGATTCACCAACGATGAAAGCAACAGCTGCCGAGTTGCAAAGGGGGTTAGATGGCTTGTTAAATAAACATATGACTCTATCGTCTAAAATGATGTCAGGTAATATGCTTATTGTCGGGACACCTGCCAGTTCGAACATTGTATCATCACTAAACTTAAAAGAACAGTTGAAACAAATTGGTGATGAAGGATACCTAATAAAAACTGTTGAAATTCATCATCAAGAATGTACAGTGATTACCGCTAATAAGGATATAGGTGTATTATATGGTTCATTTGCCTTCTTGCGATTATTACAGACACATCAACAGATTAATCAATTAAATATTAGTAGTTCACCCAAAATTGAATACCGGATTTTAGATCATTGGGATAATTTAAATGAAACAGTTGAAAGAGGTTATGCCGGTCTCTCACTTTGGAACTGGGCTAATTTGCCGGAATATAAAGCGCCCCGTTATACTGAATATGCTCGTGCTGATGCTTCAATCGGAATCAATGGAGAGGTTCTGAATAATGTGAATGCAAATCCATTGATTTTAACTAAAAAGTACATTAAAAAAGTTGCCGCCCTTGCCGATATCTTCCGGCCATACGGAATAAAAGTTTATGTCTCAGTACCGTTCAATGCTCCAAAGTCTATTGGTGGACTCAATACCTATGATCCGTTAAACGACACAGTTCAGAATTGGTGGAATAATAAAGCGGATCAGATATATCATTATATACCTGACTTCGGCGGTTTTCTTATAAAAGCCAATTCAGAAGGTCAGCCGGGACCACTCACTTACGGTCGTACATATGCTGATGGAGCCAATATGTTGGCTAAAGCTTTAGCACCGCATGATGGTATCGTGATGTGGAGAGCTTTTGTCTATGATAGAAACAGTAAAGAAGACCGGCAGCGTCAATCTTATGAATCATTTGTACCGTTGGATGGAAAGTTTGATAATAATGTTTTACTACAGGTAAAAAACGGACCCATTGACTTCCAGCCTCGTGAACCATTTAATCCGCTGTTTGGAGCTCTTCCCAAAACGCAAACGATGATGGAGTTTCAGATCACACAGGAATATATGGGACATAGCCATTGGCTGGTTTATCTGGCACCGTTATACAAAGAAGCGCTGGATTCGGATACCTATGCCAGGGGAAAAGGTTCAACGGTGGCTAAAGTGATTGATGGTAGTGTGTTCCATTATGATAAAACGGGTATTGCCGGTGTGGCCAATACCGGTATGGATGAAAACTGGACGGGACATCCTTTTGCTCAGGCTAATTGGTATGCATTTGGTCGTTTGGCATGGAACCATAATATCAGTTCAACACAGATAGCTGATGAATGGTTGCGGATGACCTTCACAAACAATCCCGGCTTTATTAGTAAAGTTAAGAAAATGATGCTTGCATCAAGACAAATAGCCGTATTATGTCGAGATCCGCTTGGTTTGAATGATCTTTTTGAACAACCACATCATTTCGGTCCGGCACCCTGGTACAACAGGGGGCCTCTCGAATGGAGGAACACCTATTATCACAGAGCGGATTCTGAAGGGATAGGATTTGACAGGACAGCATCTGGAAGTAATGCAATTGAACAATATTTCCCACCTATAGCCCAAAAATTCGGAAACATTAAAACGTGCCCGGTAAAATATCTGCTGTGGTTCCATCATGTCAGCTGGAATTATAAGATGAAATCGGGCCGGACTTTGTGGGGAGAGTTATGCGACAAGTATTATCAGGGAGCTGATTCGGTTCGATGGATGCAAAAAACATGGGATAAAGTAAAGGGCTCGATTGACCAGCAAAGATACAATCATGTCAAGGCATTATTGAAGCTTCAATATAAGGAAGCCGTTTGGTGGAGGAATGCCTGTTTATTGTATTTCCAAACGTTCTCAAATCAACCCATTCCGGATCAATATTCGAAGCCGAAAAAGAGTTTAAAGTACTATAAAAATTTGAAGGTTAGTTATCCGAGATATTAATACAATCTCACATGATAAAAATGTTACTAAAAATTTAATTAAGGAGACAGATGATTTAAAATAGTCGATCGATTAAGATATTAATATAAATAGATAAATAACAAATACTTATTAAATGGTTTACAAGTATTTGTTGGGGATATATATGTGCAAAAAAACATAAAATCAAACGATTGTTCTTAACAGTAGTTTTTATTCGTTGATAAGAGTAAATATTTTACTGCAATCGGTTGCATTTTTGGATATTAATTAGCACCATATATACATATATAAGGTTGTATTTAAGTACTTACTTCTAGCCGTGAGTTCAACCTGAATTTAGATAATTATAGATCCATTAGTGGAATCGCTTTTATGGATCTTAGTCGACAATTAATAAAGGTTCTACTGAAATTTATTACATATAAAATATGTGGAAAAATAAAAATCTTTCTTTTCTGACAATTATAATACTCCTATTTGGATATTCATCTTTATACGCTCAGGGAAAAGGGCAGATAAAGGGTGTTGTTACTGATTCAATATCTCATCAAGTTATGGGCGGTGTAAATGTTGGTCTTCTGGGTACCAGTTTGGGAGCCGCAACCGATCTTAATGGTAAATATACAATAAATCCCGTACCTGTAGGCACTTACACTCTGATTGCAAGTTATGTCGGGTATAAGTCTTATAAGACTAAGGTAACAGTAAAGCGTGGTCAAGTTTTAAAACTAAATATTAAGTTACAACAGGAAACAATTCAAGGTCAGGAGGTAGTAGTTTCTGTCCAGGCAGAGGGACAGCGACAGGCTATTAATCAGCAGCTTCAGTCAGACAAGATTGTCAATGTGGTTTCTCAGGCAAAAATACAGTCGTTACCCGACTTTAATGCCGCTGCTTCCATCGGTCGTTTACCTGGGGTTTCTACACAAAAAAGCTCAGGGGAAGCAAACAAAGTGGTAATCAGGGGGATGGCTCCTCAATATAATGCTATAAATGTAGACGGGATTCGGCTCTCATCAACAAGCAGTGACAGAAGTGTTGATTTGACTATGGTTTCACCATATATGATTAAAACGATTTCAGTATACAAGTCTCTTACGCCGGACATGAATGGAAACGTAATTGGTGGTACTGTAAATATGGAACTTAGAGAAGCCCCGAAAAAGCCACATTTGAGTATGATGTGGCAGGAAGGGTATACACAAAAAGATAATAGTTACGGTAACTACCGGGGGGTTCTTTCGGGAAGTAAACGTTTCTTTCATAATAAATTAGGTGTATACGCTCTTGTAAATGCCGAATCATATGATCGTAACGCGGATAATTTGAATGCAGGCTATGAGATTGCCAATACCAATATTAATTCGGAAACCGGTTATCCGCCTGTGAGAGTTACTGGTGTAACACTTAACCGTCACATTGAAAACAAAAAAAGATACGGCGCAAATCTAATTCTTGATTATAAGCTGCCCAAGGGTTCCATTAAAGCAGTAAACATGTTCGCACGCATAAGATCTGATTATACGAACTATGACCAGTTTTTGAATTATAAAAACACTGAAATGACCTGGAATCTAAATCACGGTATTCACGTGATCGATCAGCAAGTAAACGATCTGAAATTTAATTATGACTTAGGTTTCATGACTGTGGATCTGTCCGCAAGTTACACGTCAGCAACAAACAACCTGAATAATTCCCCTCAATTTAATTTTCATCAAACAGGGGGAACGCCTATTGGAAATGCTGTTCCACCGGATACGCCCCCGGATTCCATATATTCAAATGGTAATGTCACATATTTAGGGAACAAGCCACAAGGTCAGTTAAATGACGTATTGGAAAGTGTAAGCCTGAATACCACCGACTATAAAGATGCAAAGTTTGACTACCATGCTAATTTTAAAATTCCTTTTAACCTTGGTACAAGTCTGGGTGGTTTTCTGAAATTTGGTGGCCAATATAACAGACGAACAATCACAAATGATCAGGCCAACCCTAATGCCGCATTGAATGGAGGAGTAAATAGTGGTGGGGGGTCACCAAGTATTCAGTATTTAATGATGCAAGGTATCAGTAATAACTTTGGTTTACAGCCTAATAATAATGGTTTGTTTCCCATGAGCGAATTCGTATCCACAAATCAAAGCCTTTACGATAATTTTTTAGGTAATAAGTATGCGGAGTTCTATTATGCCGCTCAGGCACCAATGTTGTATAATATCGTGAACTATATACGCAGTGACTCTGCATTCTACGCCAGACATGCCAGTGCAACACAACCAGGCGGTTGGTTTGACAGTCAATATGAAGAGTTGGCTAACGATTATACATATCACAATGATTATTCCGCTGCCTATATCATGTCTAAAATAAAATTCCATAATGGTATGATCGTAGGGGGTGTGCGATACGAGAAAGTGAAATTCGATTATAATGCATGGATTGCAGAAAATGCACGTAATCCCCAATCGCAATATAAAGATATGCTTGATACCACAGCAACGGAAGGGAATTCATATATGCTTCCTATGGTGCAGATGAAATATTCTCCATTTCACTGGATGGATATCCGGTATTCATATACACAATCCCTTGCCCGTGTGAACTTCAATCAATTATCACCCAAATTTACGCTTGGTTATACGCTGGATAATGTAAATGCTGGAAACCCAAAACTGAAACCAGCGCGAGCCTATAATCAGGATTTTGCACTAACATTCCATGCTAATAAACTTGGGCTTCTTACTATAGATGCATATTATAAAAAAGTTAAAGGGTTTGCCTATAATGCCAGTTACCGGCTGAATTATGCTACTCAAGAGGCAGGTTTCGATTCCTTAAGTCATTATCAGGTTACCACTCATTATGTTGATAAAAATACCCATAAACCCGGAACTACACTCATATCTCCTGACCCGAGTAAAAGAATTACGGCATCCCGTCCCATTAATAATCCGTACGAAGCCACCGTCAAAGGTATTGAATTAGATTTTCAGACCAATTTATGGTATTTGCCACATCCATTGGATGGAACAGTATTGGGGATAAACTACAGCCACATAAAATCAGAAACCAGATATCCATACTTTCCGCCTGAAAGAACAATTCCTGGTACACGGCCACCTAAATTAGTCTTCGTCGACACTTCAAGAACAGGACGATTAATCGATCAGCCCAATGATATTTTGAATGCCTATATAGGGTACGATTACAAAGGTTTTTCCGGCCGCCTTTCTTTTTCATTCCAGGGTAACTCGGTCAGGTCCATTGCTTCCGTTCCGGTGGCAGATGGTTTTGTTAAAAATTATTTTGAGATCGATTGCTCTGCCAGGCAAAAACTACCCTTTATGGGAGGGGAACTATTTTTGGATATCTCAAATCTGAACAACGAAAAGAATGTTGCTGCACAACCATCAATAAATGGTGTTACAAGTATCCAAAACTATGGTATGACGGCTAATTTGGGAGTCAGGTTCAGATACTGACATTTCAGATAAAGATAAATAAAGAACCCTATACAAAACCAATGACAATTAAAATCAATATAATAATCATGAAAAGGAGTCAATTATGAAGCGTCTGTTACTGTTGCTGTTTTTAGCAGTATGGGTAAGCGGAACTGCATATGCCCAAAAAGACACGGTGGTCGTGAAAGGGTATTATGAATCAGGTAACAAGGAGGGTACTCTAAATGATGCCATTAATGCTGCTCAACAGGCGGGTAACCTGTCAAATACTGTTTTTAAATTAAAACCCTATGAATGGTATGTAGAAACCGGGAGTATTATAACCAACCCGGGTGAACATTTGACCATTGTAGGTCCTAAACCGGGAACTACCCAGAAAACTGCTCCGCCACAAATTTTGTGGACGAATCAAAGTGTATCTACAACTTACATTATACAAAGTTTTGGTGATCTGACGATGAAAAATGTATGGATCAGGTATGCCGATATTAATGGAAATCAAATATCAACCAGCATTCAAATGGAGAATGATTCTACTGCTTTGAATAAAAGTGAGAAAGCTGTATTTGATGATGTAATATTTGGTTATGCCGAGGTTGGGGCAAACGCTGGTGGTGCCGTTAATGTAACGAGTACTCATTTTGTGGGGATTTTTAATAACTGTTATTTTAGAAACGACATGGACTCCCACTTCCGGTATTATGGCCGGGCCGTATCTTATCCATATCAAAGTACTGGCTGGCATACAGATACATTGCGCTTTGAAAATACAACCTTTGCCAATATGGGTTATGGAATTATGCAGGAAGGCCAGGAATATGCAGACAATGTGTTTATCAACCACTGTACTTTCCTGAATATAGCGGAATTCCCATTAGAATCAGGATGGTGGCATAATCTTTCGATAACCAACTCTGTATTTGTGAACCCCTGGATGTTAGGGTATATTCCACATGACGGCCCTCCGGGTTCTGGTATGTTTAGCGTAGCACCCGCCGATTCATTTGGCTTTAAAGTACCATTTAACGATGCTAATCGTCATATACTTCTGACTCATACAAGTTATACTTACCAGAAATGGCTCAAGGATTGGATGGCAAACAACTCATATAGCCAAAATCTTGTAAAAAATAGACATAGCGATGAAGTTCCTAAGCCGGATCCTTATACAAGTGCTGCTAGTTTGGCCCTTATAGACTCAACCAATGCTGACGGAACTCCATATACACCTTATATGGAGGTAGATACTACCTCACTTTACCTTAATTCTGATCCGAACTTTAACAACCCCGCCACAAATTTAGATTCACTAAAGATATTTCTCCAATATAAGTGGGATAATAATGCGGATCAGAATTGGGCTTATATGATCAATTCTGGGCTTGCCCAAAAATGGCCTCTGCCTGAGGATATGTCTTATACCAATGATACCTTACAAACAGCCGGAATGGATGGTTTCCCTCTTGGTGACTTGTATCATTGGTATCCATCACAATATCAAAATTGGGTAGCTCAGCGAAGTAGTGAAGAAAATAGAATTGATACCTGGCTTAA
This sequence comes from Balneolales bacterium, assembly GCA_035267045.1. Classification (GTDB taxonomy): domain Bacteria; phylum Bacteroidota; class Rhodothermia; order Balneolales; family DATFMH01; genus DATFMH01. Next base: position 34,540 of record DATFMH010000066.1, on the reverse strand, counting down.
AACAGGTAAAGATCCAATGAATACGGCTATAGAGAAAGATCCCTATGGTAGCGATATCCCATCCAGGTTTAAACTGGATCAGAATTATCCCAATCCATTTAACCCGACAACGAATATTAAATTCGAATTGCCGAAGGCTTCACAGGTAAAATTAGAGGTATATAATATTTTGGGACAAAAAGTGGTGACATTGGAAAACCAGAGAATGCAGGCCGGTTATCATGTTGTTCGTTTTGATGCTCACAATCTTGCCAGTGGTATGTATATATACCGCATTAAAGCAGGTAATTTTGTTAGCACGAAGAAGTTAATGCTGATCAAATAATAGACAGTTTGCATAAAAAAACCCGTCTGACGGCTAACACAGATTAATACCTAAATGATTATAACATTCTGATGCCGTCAGACGGGTATTGCAAAGCTTGCTAATATAGTGAGTTAATACTCTCTATAAGTAGTATATGGTTTTATTTCTTAACTAAATAAGTAATTAAGGGGATAAAAATGAAGATGAAAAAAATTACGAAGATTAGTGTACTAATTTTGCCATTATTGTTTATGGTTACAGGTGCACTTTTTGCACAGAGTACCCTTATTTCAAAGTGGGGGACATCGGCCGATGGAAGTTATTGGCCGGTAATAAATGATTCCTCAACAGCTGCTGGTAGTGGTATGATAAAAGGTTCTTCTCCTATAAGTGGAGGAGGCTGGGCTACCATAGTAGGGGGACTCAATGATACTATGAAAGTGAATAAAGATTCGGCAATAGTAATTACCGGACAATTGGTATTTACAGGTGCAACCGGCGCTGGTAATAGCTATACACCGCTGCGTTATGCATTAGCATATTCGGATAGCGCTACACTGAAATATCAGTATACGGATTCGGCAGCCTGGTCAGGTCCAAACAAATATTCCGGTTATGAATTTGATCCGCGAACCGGGGACGGTATTATGGCTAATGGTGGCGGTGGTGAAGGTACAGTATGGACAATAAATAGTGGTCACTGGAATAGTACCTGGAGTAACAACGGTAAACCTGTTGCAGCCATTAAACAGCAACCTTATAATGCAGAATTAGTACCGGGAACATATAATTTTGCATTTTCAATCAAGCAGGTTAATGATACGACCAACGAAGTAAAATGGTACCTGGAAGAACAAAATAAAGAGTACTGGTTTGGTGGTTCGCTTCAAGTTCCTGCAACAACGAATAAAATCAATGCCATTTGTTTTGGTATTAATACAGGTGACTGGACTGAACTTGATGTGACCAATGCTAAATCAACATATGGTAACCCTATTACAGTTCCCGAAGCTCCATTTCAGTCTTTCTATGTTAAAAATTGGGGAACAACAGCCGAGGGAAATTATTGGCCCGTAATGAATGATACCTCAACAGTAATTGGTAATGGTACAATAAAAGGTTCCGCTCCAATAAATGGAGATGGCTGGGCTACCATAGAAGGTGGTTTTGGACAGTCCGTACCTTTGAAGAAAGATTCAGCACTAGTAGTTACAGGACAGCTGGTATTTACAGGTGCAACCGGAGCTGGAAATAGCTATACACCACTGCGTTATGCAATAGCATATGAGGATAGTGCAACACTGAAATATCAGTATACGGATTCGGCTGCCTGGATGGGCCCGAACAAATATTCCGGTTATGAATTTGATCCGAGATCCGGAGATGGAACCATGGCTAATGGTGGCGGTGGATCAGGCACAGTCTGGACATTAAATAGTGGTCACTGGAACAGTACATGGAGTAACAATGGTGGGCCAATTGCCGCAATAAAGCAGGCTCCACGTAATGCTGAAATAGTACCGGGAACTTATAATTTTGCTTTTTCGATCCAACAGGTTAATGATACGACTAACGAAATAAAATGGTACATGGAAGAGCAAAATAAAGCGTATTGGTTTGGTGGTACTCTTATGGCACCTGCTACAACTAATAAAATTAATGCCGTAATGTTTGCTCTTAATGGAGGCGACTTTACCCAACTGGATGTGAAAAATACTAAAGTTGACTATAGTACAATAAGCATACCTCCACAACCCTGGCAGTCTTTCTATGTATCTGACTGGGGATTCCTTGGTGGAAAATTAGGTGGAACCTCTAAAACCGACAGTGCCTGGACTCTGACACCCGGATCTGTTATAGGTAATGCAACCATATCCGGTAGTAACGCTGCAACAGGCTGGGCTGTCGTAGGTGGTTCATTTGGTATAAATGTAAAACCACAGCAGACATCCGGAAAAGCGATTGTTGTATCCGGTGATATGACTCTCGGTGGCGGTGGTTTCGAAGATGCTAACAGTTTACGCTTCGGTTTATTTAATGCTGCTAACATTGGTAAACTTGACTCAACCCAAAAGGTAGGATATGTCTGGAGCGGTACAGATACAACCAGTGGTTATCTGTTCATACCATCGAATGGTTCTTCCAGTGCTCCAACATGGGCTTCCGGAAATGGAAATGCTGGAGGTATTGTGAATGGTGCATGGTATGCTCCAAGTGGATCAGGAGCCTATGGTATGGGTACTATAGCAAGTACGGGAACACCGGGTGCCGGTAAGTACCACTTTACTATTACCGTGCAACCTAATGCCAGTGGCAATAATATGGTCAACCTCCGCTTCGCTAAAACGGATGGTTCATACCTTTATGAAGGTGCCCTCGTTGACAGCAAAAAACCGGGAGCAGCAAGTGAGTTCAACAGTATCATATTTGGTATAAATAACTCAACCACCGATTCATTAAGATTGGAAAATGTGAAAGTCGATTTGGGTGATACATTAGATACCCCGATCGAGCATACCAATACTACGAATCTGCCTGTCAAATATGCATTGCAGCAAAATTACCCGAATCCTTTCAACCCGACAACAAACATCAAGTTTAGTCTGCCGAAAACATCAGAAGTCCAATTGAGTGTGTATAATATATTGGGTCAGAAAGTGATGACTTTAGTTAATGGCAAGATGCAGGCTGGTTTTCATCAGGTTACTTTCGATGCCAGTCATCTCGCCAGCGGTATGTATATTTACCGTATAAAAGCAGGTAATTTTATTAGCAGTAAGAAAATGATGCTGATCAAATAAGAGTGAGGTCAAACTTACATTAATTGATCTAATCTTTAATAAAAAGCCTGTCTCTTTATGGAGACAGGCTTTTTTATATCTTTAGTTATTTGTTGATGGCTTATTTACATTGAGAAATAAGCAAAGATTTATGAATAATTAGAATCAGGATGATCAGGATTGAATGAATGAGCCCTGATTATTTTAAAAGATTATTTTGGGTAGTTGTAATCAAAGGGTTTTGGCATTTTGTTTTGTAGTTCTGATGCTTCAATAATGTTTTATTTATCATTATTGCAGATTATACGGATTAAGAATTACGCTGATTTGTTTTTTATTGGTAGTTTGAATTTTTTTATCTGGTATCCCGGAATATTTCAAGTTTATAACTTGGAACATTATCTATTTGTTAAATATACCAAGATTCAAATTTGAAATGTGAAAGATGAATTCTTTTTATTTCAGTAGAATCATTTTTTTTGTTTGGATATAATTACCGGCTTTAAGACGATACAGATACACTCCTGAAGACAGACTGGAGCCATCGAATGTTACGGAATGAATTCCCCTGCTTATCTTTTTGTTATCTATCAATAAAGCCACTTGCCTGCCAAGATAATTATATACGCGTAAATTCACCTCACTGCTGAAAGGTAATTGATACCGGATAACAGTGGTTGGATTGAATGGATTGGGATAATTGGAATATAACCGGAAGTGATCAGGAATGGATTGTTCGGGGTTGTGATCAATTCCTGTAAATACAGAAACACGTTTTGGTGTGAATTTTAAATTCTTTAGACGTAATAATTCTTCTCCGTCATTGCCAGTGAACCGTAGGTACACATCATGACGACCGCTAATGGAATCAACTTTGGTGCTGAATGTATCAAAAGATCTCCAATCACCGGTATTTCCAATCGTTGTTTCTGCTATTTTTGTGCCGGTATCAAGAGAATCAATCCATACTTCCATTTTACCTCCGGAAGATCCGCTGGAGGCTTCGAATGTAACATTGCCAGGTGTACGCTGATAGTCAAAACCCGTCTTAGGCTGCACTTCCTTGCCAAAATCGACACCTGCGTACATAGCCCAATCACCTGTATGGATATTTCCCAGGTAAGAGCTGTATTTTGTAACCCCGTAATAATTCGCTGGATACTGCGCAGCCATTTTTGAGTAGGCGTCTCTGTAAATATAAAGGTCAAAGTAGGCGCCAGTACCCTGAACAAAAAGACCTTGCTTATTTCCTGTAAAATCATTGAATTGGGTCTGTTCAATATCTATTGCACGGGCATCAATGGGGTTTCCAATGCTTGACCAATTAGCACCATCTGAGCTATAATAACCGGAAATTTCATGTGCATTCCTTACAAGCTTTAACCATGCGATCGACCCTATTTTATTAGGCGCTTTGTAATCGGTGCCATTAAAGCTAAATTCAAATATTTTGTTTCCCGAATCATCAACAGTGCTGTATACCTTTGCAGCGAGCGTTTGTGGGCCGTTGATAATTTCGAGTCCCGCTCTGTGATACACGGCAGCCGGGTTGAAATCGAGTCGGGTGATGAGTGTGTACTGATGTTCTCCGTCATTTTTTATAACACAGGTGCCATTTCGACCGGCATCTAAATGCAACCAACCTGGTCGGTCGGTTAATGAATGATAACTATCGGGTGTGTACCCCAGAAAAGACCATTCCGGGTTAAGCCAGGTGGAATCGAACATATCTGATTTAGGTACCATCCAGGGAATGCCGTTGTTTGGTAATTTGGGTGCCTGCACGGCAGTATTGGATGGATAATGGATTTGTGGAAATCCTTCTGCATCATAAGTTACCTGCATTAATAATCCCTGCCGTCCCTGCGCATACCAGTCTTTATTGTAGCTGTGTCCAATAACCCAGCTGGTACTGTCTTCGAGCATAACAGCAGGAGAGATGTGATTAGGTGCGTCATATTGTCCCTGCCCACCTGTGAAAATAGTTCCGCTTTTAATGGTCCATTCGGCAGAATTGTCGGTGAGGGTGTCACTTTTCATTACATACTGAGCACCAGCAAGATTCTGGGCGAAACTGTAATAGTAATAGCCATTGTGCTTCCACATTACCGGTCCTTCGGCCCATCCATAAGGGTATCCCTCGGATTGAGGATTGAGCCATGTTAAGTCCAATACTTTACCGGTAGGCTGACCATCATCACCTAGTTCTACAATATGGTTATTCTGTCTGCCATTTTTAGTCAACATATACCAGGAACCATATATTTTATCAATGAAAATGGAATTATCAACTCCCAATCCGGATAAGCCGGAGGGTACGTTTACCTTAACAGGAGTACTCCATGGGCCTTCTGGGTTATTCGCTGTAACAAAATACATGCTTCCGCCTCCCAGACCAAAGTAGTGCCAGTATTTATGGTTATAATAAACCATATGACCACCCCATACGCCCCCGCCCGGAGAGCTGTTATATTGTCCCCATGAAGCCAAAACAGGTTGGGCAATTACTTTCCAGTGTACTAAATCGGTTGACCGGTATAACCTTGGGGTTGGGTTAAAGGATGAGCCCGAGGTATAGAAATAATTACCGACTTTGGTAAGTGTGGGATCGGGATGATCTCCGGGAATTACAGGGTTTACATATGTTTTGAAAGAAGGGGATTGGGCAAAGCTATTATTCCACTGCAAAGACATAAGACAAAAAAGGAGAACAGCTAATTTTTTCATAATCGGTTCCCTCCAGAGAATAAGAGAATACTTAAAAAAGATTAAAATTGTGAAGTAAATTAAAGCATGGCTGGGCTTTTTATTTTTCTTCCTGTGTTAAAAGCACAAAGCCCCAGTAAAAGGCTTTGTGCTATGTAATCAATAGTTTGTTATCAATAATTACTATTTAATGAGTGTCATCTTGTGTATTTGGCTAAAATTACCGGCTTTGAGCCGATAGATATATATCCCGCTGGCCAGATGTGAAGCATCAAAATGAACCAGATGTGCACCTGCTGAGACTTTACCGTTTACCAGGGTTGCTACTTCGCGCCCGAGTATATCATACACTTTCAGTGTCACCTGACGCGCTGCTGGTAGTCGATATCGAATGATCGTACTGGGGTTAAAGGGGTTGGGATAATTTTGAAGTAGTTTAAAAGATCCCGGAAGACTTGGTTGTTTTTCAGTTGCGGTAGTGATGATATGTAATGTATCTGCTACAAATGTGGTTATACTTTGTGCAGGCAGTGTTGTTGTAAAACCGGTACCAGAAGCATCTATATCATTTCCCTTTGCAACGTTTTTTGCATCCGAAGTTATATAGGTATGAAATGTTCCGGAAGTTGAATCACCAAGTATAACATTTATGGTCTTGGATGATGAATTTGCATTTGTAGCCACAATAATAGCTTTATTGGCACTATCTTTATAAGCTGTTACCATAACATTAGTAAAATCACGTCCAATTGGTCCTAATGACTTGACTCTCACATCTCCCGGACGAATAAATCTTGAAAACTGGGACATAACGTAACCACGCTTAGTTATTGCCCCTGCTATTGTCCTGTTCGAACCATCTCCAATGGGTCCATAATATCTTACTATGTACCAAAAAACATAAGCACTCATATCGGCTTGCATTACTTTTTGCATTTCCGTACCCACGTCAAGAGATAAAGGCCAAAGATTTCCTAGATCCTGACTATCTGTAATATGTTCAGTCATCCAAACCTCTTTGCCTTTTTTTTGGGCAAGGGGATATTGGGCAAGTCCTCCTCCATAAATATGTCCGGCGACAATATCCAGATGTGCGGCGGCAGTGGAATCATTAAGTATAGGATCTGACATGGCACGTCTGAACTGGAACGATTCCGGTGCCATTAGTCGGGTACCGACAGAATCACCATATTCTTTCACGAATCGTAACATTTGGTTAGGACTCCAGTCGCATGATTCATAGCTTACATTAATATCTGGTTCATTTTGAACCGAAACGGCATACAATTTAACGCCCTTATTCGCCATATAATTTACGAACGCTTTCAGATGAGCGGCATATTGACCGTATGCATCAACTTTAAGACTGCCAGCTACCGTACTGTTATTTGTTTTAAGACTGCCGGGAGGAGACCATGGGGAAGCAATTATTTTTACCCCCATGTCATACGCTTTTTTTGCTGTGGACACATAAGCACTCCATTCATTTTGATTTGGAGGGATACGAAGACGAAGAATAGAAAAACCGAGTTGCCCTTTTCCGGTACCAAATGCTTCGTTGATTTCACTATTTGTCATATCCGGGCGCCAGTTAACAATGTTAGCTGCGCCATAACCTCTTATTACCTGTGCGGTACTATCCATATAAATATGGGTATCCTGGGCATAGGTTTTGGAGGAAAATGTTACAAGTAAAACAAGGCCGTAAAGGAGTATTCCGGGAATTAAACGTTTAGAGTATTTGATTTTATAATTCATAATAATAGGGTATTAATAAACTTGAAGAGCCCATTTTTAATAGAAATAAGCTGCCAGTTTAGGTTGGTTAGATGATGTCCTCTTAATTAGATTAATCTTATATGTATAAATAGATTAATACCCTAAATGATTGTGATGGAAAATTAAGAAAATTTATTAAAGTATTATAATTTTTTTTAGTAACAGAAAAACCTTAGTTCATGATATGATTAATGCAACCTGTTTCAATAATTATAACAATGTTACTTTATAGGTTGCTCCTGTGAATAGAAAAGATCATACATATTTTTCAGAAGACAGACAATTCATTCTCTGATAGATAAACAGGATACTCTGATACCTATGGACCAAATCGAGCTAGAGATAGGAAAAGTCGATCCATAACCACTTGAGAAATAGTATAGATTAACATGGATTCGCAGAAAATTAAATGCATATAACGTTCATCGTTCCTATTAACAGATTGGGTCATTTTTCAGCTCTGAAAAGAGAGAAAAGCTAAAAGTGTTCAATGTAAGCACATTATGTGAGCTAAATTTTTCCCAAATATAGAACAAGACCAGATTCCCTGGATATTTTGGTAATCCTCTTAACAAACCATATCAGATCAGATGTTAGAACGGCCTTCCGGCAACAGGTTTTCTATTATTTGCCATTTTTGTGGACCAAAGATTTTCTCATCGTGGAATTCCTCACAATTAATTCCGAGTGCAGAATGACCGTATTAGTTTCATTTATGTTCGTTGTACCATTTAGATAATTGATCAACTTATTCATAGCCACTTCACCCATTTTCCTTGCCGGGTAATTAACGGTGGTCAGCTTGGGTACTATAACCCGTGAGATTGGGGAATTATTAAATCCTGCAACGGCGATATCACGCGGGATATGGATACCGGCCTCTTTCAGGGTCATCATACAGCTTACGGCACATGCATCATTGGCTACAAATATACCGTCGGGTAGCTTATCCATCGCCAGGATTTTTTTTGCTATTATCACACCAGCTTCCTCGCTCAGATCGGTTATGATCACACAATTCTTGTCAAAGGGGATATCATGTTCTAATAATGCCTGTTTATATCCTCTGAGCCTGTCACGATATACATTGCGCAACTGGTTGGCTGTGATATGGATAATATTGATGCATCCTTGCTCAATCAAATGGTTGGTAACCTCATAACCTGCTTTATAATTGTCGATTATCACACTTGTGACATTTAGATGTTCAGCCATTCGGTCAAAGAATACCAGGGGAATGCCCGCTTTCACGAAAGCATTTATATGTGACAGATCTTTTGTATCATAGGCTAAAGAGACTAATAAGCCATCAACACGACTGTTGAACATGGTTTTTGTGTTGGCTATTTCTTTTTCAACAGTTTCGAGTGACTGGCTGATAATGAGGTTATAGCCAGCTTCGTTAGCAACTTTCTCCATTTCTGACAGTACCTTGGACATGAATTCGCTATTTAAACGCGGTACAATTACACCCAGGGTATTGGATCGTTGCCTGCGTAAGTTGCTGGCAAAAGTATTAACACGATAGCCGAGTTTTTCAGCCATCCGATTGATACGCTTTTTTGTACTGTCCTTGATTCCAGGATGATCATTAAGACCACGGCTCACTGTAGCTGGAGAGAGATCCAGTTTGCGTGCTATATCGTATATAGTTACCTCGTTACGTTTCCTCATGTAATAAAACTAAATAGATATAAACAAATATTAATATGACAATGATTACTTATATATTATATAAGTTCAATCAAAACAAAATGATTAATAAAGCCTATATAATTTACAAAAGTAATGTACTAAAATGAATTAAACAACCCTGTCATTTCCGCTTAATTGCAATAATTTATGCATTTTTTGTCAAAAATGATATTTCTCAAACCTTATGTGTAGTATCAGGATACTAACAATTTAATTTCATTCAGGTACAGTCATAATTTGTGGGGCGAAATGATTTCGAATTTATATTTTCAGAAATAGACATAATCATAATACTATTTTTGTGCCTGCAGATTATAGAATCTATAACATCAAAATATTGCACCATCTATCAAAGAATGACTCCACTGGTTTTATCAAAACATGTTTCTGCCTTCATCATTATTATTTTTATCTGAATCATCATATTCTGAAATTTTCTCGATACTGAATTTCAATCCACCCAGCTTTATTGAAATCAGGTTATAGGCCAGTGCTATTATCACATTCATAATAGTTCCGAAAAACGAATAAATGACAGGCAATATCACGAGAAATATCCCACTGAAAAATGGAAATAATGTCGGTTGTTCCTGTCCCATCATGCCTGGCATTAAGCGATTAATCATTGTAAAAACCATACTCATGGGTATGATGAATAAAAGGCTTAAAATGAAATACATTATAAAGGAATAAATAGCGACCGATAAAAGGTCAATTTTTTTTAAGCGAAACATACCACCTCCACTAGTATTATATGTATCAATCACTTCATTAATATCCTAAACCTGCCAGGTTGAAGTGATTATGAAAGTTCAATAATGGGAAAGTTAACAGAATGCTGGTTATTCACAAGAATACTTATTGTAATAAAAAAGACATCTTACTAAATAATCTGAATAAGACAAATCATTGACCTCTTTAATTATTAATAAATATTCAATTTTAAAATCTTAATGTATTAAATATAGATGCAATTACAGTATCTGTATGTAATCAGTAACATAGTAAAGAGGTTATCCATTAACCCTATTGCTTACAGTTGAATAAAACAATAAAGAATTTCAACTAAACTGGTATCGAATACCTTCGAATTCTTCCACTGTTGTTATCCTGATCACTTCGAAATAGTAAATATTATCCTATGAGTTAGTTATGTTAGTAAATGAAGTAAAAACAATAATATATAATATAATTTTAAGTCAGGTTTATTTCTACAAACTGCTGCAAAAAGCACAGTATAATGTTACTGAATATATTAAAAATGAATGGTGGCATTATAAAGTGATCAAACTAAAAAATGGAGATATCTATATGAACCGCAATGAAATATATCATCAGATAGAAGAGATATTCGGATTAATACCGAGTATGTTTAAATCTGTACCCGATCAATCATTGGAACAAGAGTGGGAATTGTTTAAAATGCTTGAACTGGATGACGGTCCGATTCCACAAAAGTATAGGGAACTCATGGGAGTGGCTGTATCCGCTGCCACCAAATGTCGTTACTGTGAACTGTTTCACACAGAATTAGCAAAGCTGCATGGCGCCACAGAGGAAGAGATTGAGAATGCTTTGCATTATGCCAAGCATACGTCCGGTTGGAGCACCTATATTAATGGCTTACAGATAGATTTCGATCAATTCACGTCAGAAATAAACAGGGCCAGTGACTATATTCGTAAATCCCAAAGAGAAAAAGCTTCAGTTAAATAAATGTTCAGAAAAAGGCAGCCAGATGTTAAAATCTGGCTGACTTTTTTTAAGTCTTTAAATTTAATAATAATATTTACTTCTAAACCCTTAGTCGTAATACTTCAAACTCTAAACGGTGATTTTTCGTATTATTCGTAAGTATATCGGATTAAAATGATCAGAGTTTGATGAAAGAAGAAAAAGAAAAGAATTCGGCGGTTACCTTAAGGGTGGCATTTAAGCGAATTTTTGTACTCAGCAAGCCTTATAGAAAGCTTTTTTATACCGGCATTTTGTTAACTGTTTTGGCATCGGCCGTCTGGCTTACGGTACCGTTAGGTTTACGTGCGTTATTGGATGCCGTTTTTCAAAATACCAATAAACACATGCTAAATATGCTGACTGTTGGTTTATTGGGGTTATTTTTATTGCAAGCAGTATTATCGTTCGTAGGTAACTATTGGCTGGAATGGGTGGGTGAACGTGTTATAACAGATCTGAGAAAACGTCTTTATGAGCATTTACAGCATATGGGATTTATGTTTTTTGCCAATACACGTCTTGGTGAAATAACATCCCGGCTTACCAATGATGTCTCATCAATCAGAACGGCGGTTACCGATTCGATGCCAGAGATGTTAACCACGATCTTTTCTTTAATAGGCTCGTTAGCTTTGATGATATATTTAAATTGGAGGTTAAGTGCTGTCATTTTTCTTACGGTACCTGCGGTAACCCTGGCTACCCGTTATTTTGGAAATCGGATTCGGGTGTTGGCACGGCGTGTGCAGGATCGTTTAGCGGATACTACTTCGGTGGCTGAAGAAGCATTAGGCGCTGTACGGATTGTCAAAGCATTCGCCCGGGAACCCTATGAAATTAAACGTTATAATGAATCGGTAGAGTCTCTTTTCCAAACCGCACGGCGTAAAATACTCGTGACAACCTTATTTTGGTCGGGTATTGGCCTTATGTTTATGACGGTACTTGTGATCATATTCTGGTTTGGTGGGTTTGAGGTATTGGCCGGACGTCTGACAACGGGAGATTTGGTTGCTTTTATCTTTTATGCATTCAATATATCTCGTTCGGTTGGTATGTTGTCAAGGCTATATACCACATTTAATACCGCTGCAGGTGCCACGGATCGCATATTTGAATTGTTGCTAAAATCACCGGAAATTGTTGATGAACCCGGGGCTGAAAATTTACCTCGTATTGAAGGAAGGGTAGATTTTAACCGTGTGGAATTTGCCTATGAGAAAGGCCGGAGTGTTCTCTATGATATATCATTTACAGTTAATCCTGGTGAGACCGTTGCAATTGTCGGCCCAAGTGGTGCCGGCAAGACAACTCTAATGCATTTGATTCCTCGTTTTTTTGATCCGGTATCAGGACAAATAACAATTGACGATTATCCGATAACAAATGTAACGACTCAATCGCTGCGCGAGCAGATTGCCCTTGTGCCTCAGGATGTGCAATTATTTAGTAGCAGTATCCGCGATAATATCAGGTATGGCAAGATATCCGCTACCGATGATGAAGTTGTTGAAGCTGCAAAATCCGCAAATGCAGATACGTTTATTTCAGTCATACCGGGTGGTTACGATGCCCGGATAGGTGAACGAGGAGTAAAATTAAGTGGCGGGCAACGTCAACGGATAGCCCTCGCAAGAGCTATATTGAAAGATCCCCGGATACTATTACTTGATGAAGCCACTTCATCACTCGATTCTGAATCCGAGAGTCTCGTACAGGAAGCACTGGATCGTATTATGCATAAGCGCACGAGTTTTATCATCGCGCACCGCTTATCAACGGTTAAACACGCCGATAGGATTATCGTCCTTGATAATGGAAGAATAGTACAGGATGGAACGCATGTGGATTTACTACGACAGGGGGGGACATATAAGCGATTGCATGATTTGCAATTTCGTGAAGATGAGGATGTCAATCGGGTCCCTTTTTAAAAATTTAACTAAAATATCATTTGGATAGGCTAATCAGAAAAATCCCAATAAATACAATATCCGCCTGATGGCTAAAAATCCGGACTTTTGTCAAAACATCAGATTATCATGGGCCATCAGACGGGTATTTTCTTATTTACTTTTGATTATTGAATAACCTTATGTGAAGTATTTAATACCCTGGTATTTTCGATTGGTCCGGATTGATCAATGGAAAATTTTCGCACGTTTTTTAAGATGAAGTGAGCAACGCCAGGTGCCACTTCAGCATGAATATTATAAAAACGAGCATTTTGCACATCATTCAAAATAAATGCAGGACGTTCATCTCTTTTTTCATAACGCAGATTGATATTATTAAACTCAATGCCTTTTACGTGACGAATATAAAATCCATAGGATGGAATAGCACCGAATCTTGTGGGTTCTGGGTAACCCGCTGCTTTTTCAGGAGGTACGATTTTGGCTTCTTTTTTTGTTCCGCCACCTTTATATACAATACTAACATTACTGATTTTTACATTCTGAATATCATGACTGGGTATACCGCTAATGATAGACGCATTTTTAGGATCAGCATCATAAACATTAATATTGCTGATATCGACTCGTTTAATATTTCCGACAGGGGTTCCTTTTGGGGCACGTTGACGCCTGCCTAAGCGAATGAAAATTGGAGTACTCAAAATATGTCGCATAGTAATATTCGAAATAGTTAAATCCTGAAGAGAACCTCCATCCACTTCTTCAATAGCCAATCCCATACAACGGTCAAAAACGCAATTGGTAATGGATATATTCTTAAAACCTCCATTCGATTCCGTTCCCAGCTTGATACGGCCTGTTCCATATCCATAATGTTTTTTTCGATTTCGTAGTTTATATGTTCCATCAAGAACGGTACCAATTTTGTAACCACCAGAAACAATACAATCTGATATTGTAACATCTGTAGTCGGTTTGTTGTAACCAAGCGTATAAGAACTTTTTAAGACGATAGCATCATCATAAGGGGAATTAACCGTACAATTTGAGATATGAACGTTTTGTGTACAACCGATATCCATACCATCCCGATTGGTATCTATGATCAGATTATCGATCGTTACATTATTGTCTCCATTTAGGAGAATTCCGAAATGTCCGCCATAGAGAATTTTAAAATCACGCATGATTACATTATGGCAGGTTCTTAAGGCGATCGTCTTATCTCCAATACCTTTTTTATTACGTAAACGGGTTAATCCTTTTCCATAAATCAAACCGGGACCCAAAATGGAGATGTTCTTTAAATTAATTCCCCAAATCAGGCTATTACGCCAATGACTGTGCCCGTAATCCTGATATTGACTCCATTTATTGGGTTGAGCTTTATCATATGCGGAAGGATTGGAAGAAGCTACTATTTCGGCACCATGACTCAAATACAGGGTAATGTTGCTTTTCAATCGAATGGAACCGGAAAGATAAGTTCCGGAAGGAAAAAGGACCGTGCCACCACCGTGTTTAGCTGCATCTTCAATAGCTTTGTTTATTGCCGGAGAATCAAGCGTGGTTCCTTTTCCAGTTGCGCCGTAATCTTTTACATTGTAAACGATTCCAGATAATGGAGATTTTACGGCTGCGCTGAATGTGCCTTTTTTACCATTGGATTTTGCCACAGTAATGGTGGCAGGTGCTAACAATAAAAGAACTATTATGGGCATAACGGGTAGAAAGTGACCCGGTTTATTCATTATTGATTTATATCTATACAAACATCGATCAATGAAGAGAGTATGTAACAATTGGTTCATATTCATTTTTTGCTTGATTTTAGTGGTGGATATTGAGAACAAAAATATGGGTAACAATTTTTATTAAATATTTAGGATCTTTTGCAAAATTATATGTTACCGGTAACAACTATAGTACTTAATAAACAATTGGTTTTCAATGAGTATTTATAGAATCAAGAAATTTACCAAACGTAAAGAGAAAATTTTAATGAAATTATGACTCCTTATAACAATGGATTAGCAACTTCAAATAATAATATTACTTTATTAAATCAGGTAAACATCTTAGAGAAGGCAGATTTTCATTAGTGATCACCATGTACACAAATATAGATTAACTGGAAAGAGTAAAATGAACCGATACATTATGACATTTATTTCCGTCCTACTAATGGCGGTTTATGCGAATGCCGGTATTTTGAAGAAATCTCAAACTGAAGAAGTAAAAACTCCCCATTTAGTGGTTAGATATCAGAATCAAACCGGCATATTATCACTTACCATTCCTAATGAAAATCAAATAAATGCCATTCAAGTCAAACATCTTGAATTTTTGTTAAATGGAAAGGTTCAAAAAGGTTTTAGTGTAATTAATTCCGATGCTAAGAGGGTCCTACAGAATAAAAAACTTCGCGTTGTCTTGAGTCCTTCTGGTAAACGATCAGTCAGTATAACGTGGGATGCATTGGATCATAAAAGACATAAAATGACAATGCGTATAATCGACCCGACGGGTTCTGCATTTTATGGAAGTGGTGAACGGTTTAATAGTGTAAATCAGCGTGGATATATATTACCTGTTGCTAATGATGACCATGTATTGGAAAAAGGAGTGGGTTCATATGCCACAATCCCATTTCTAATGAGCAGTCAGGGATATGGTTTATGGGTAGATAATACTTCACGAGGGAAATTTGATATTGGTGGGACAGACCGCAATCGCATAGACATTACTTATAATGACTCGAAAATAAGAATTGTGTTTATTGGTGGACCAAAATTGAAAAATATCTTGAAAGAATATGTCCGTTTAACAGGTAAACCTCATATTCCGCCCAAATGGGCTTTTGGTTTTTGGAAGAGCCGCGACGTCTTTCAAAACAGGGATTCAGTGTTGGAGGATGTACATAAACTCAGAAAATATAATATCCCGGCTTCAGTAATTGTTTTTGATAGTCCCTGGGAAACCGGATACAATAATTTCGAAATTAATAAACAACAGTTCAGTCAACCGGAACAGTTATTTAAAACGATAAAAGCAAACGGATTTTATAGTGCTTTGTGGTTTACTCCAATGATCAATTCACGGGATAATATCGATATGCATGGAGTTGATTCTGTTTCAGGTAATTATAGAGAAGCGGCTCAAAACGGGTATCTCATTCATGATTCTACCGGGAAAATATTGAAGGTTAACTGGTGGAAGGGGACTGGTGGAGTTATTGATTTTACCAATCCTAAAGCGGTGAAATGGTGGCTCGGCCAAATTGGTAAAACCCGGAAACTTGACGGGGTTCGGGCATTTAAACTTGATGATGGCGAAGGCAATTATATACCGAATGCAGACTATTATAACCATACGGAGCCATGGCACATGCCCAATGAGTATGCGGCTTTATATCATAAAGCAGTACAGATGTATATCGATAGTGTATTTGACGGCGATGGGGTTTTACTAAATCGATCCGGTTTTACGGGAGCACAACGTTTTCCATTTCTTTGGGCCGGTGATAACAGCAGTAATTTTTCCTTTTCTGATGGATTGCCCACCGTTATTGTAGCTGGACAAAATGCAGGATTGTCCGGTATCCCATTTTGGGGATCAGACATTTCCGGTTATTTGAACAGTAAAAAACCTTCCCGGGAATTATTCGTAAGGTGGACACAATTCGGTGCATTATCACCTTTCATGCAGGTACATATGACTTCCAATTTGGGGCCCTGGAATTTCGGTCGGCAAGTTCTGTCTATCTTCAGAAGATATGCTATGTTGCATACCGATTTACTTCCTTATATCTATAATGCCGCATTAACTGCACAACAGAACGGGATGCCCGTTATTCGGGCAATGGGACTGGCTTTTCAAAACGATCCTGAAGCCGGTCGACATCGTTATCAGTATATGTTCGGTCCTGATTTACTGGTAGCTCCGATGTACAGAAGCGGAACCTGGCGATCCGTTTATATTCCAAAAGGCAAGTGGGTAAATTATTGGACAGGAAACGTTGTTCATGGGCCGGTTAATATTGAGGACCATGTACCTCTTTCACAAATTCCCTTATTTGTTCGATATGGCTCGATCATACCGATGCTTCCGGAGAATATTCAAACGTTGGTACCACGTAATTCGGAAATGAAAAAAGACATTATCAGTATCAGTGATGAACCTAAAAGAATCCTGCAAATTTGGCCTGGGGATAACGGTCATATCATTAACCCAAATGGTATTGCCGCAAATTATGAAAAGCATGGAAGTGAGTATACATTAACAATAACTAATGATAAAAAGCGGCCGGTTGAAGTTCATTTTATGTATCAGAAAATGCGCAATATGGGATATAATTTACCTCTCACATTTAATGCTAAAAAGCATATGGAAGTATTACACCTGTCTGCTTTCAAAGGAACAAAAACAATAATGTTGTTAGTTAATAAATGAGAAAATGTACAGGGTACGATAACATCGTACCCTGATTATTTTATAAACTGCTGGTTAATTCTTCAATATCTTTTTTAAAGAATTCAACATTTTCCGAGTAATCGACAGGTATGTCAATAACATCTACTCCTTCGGTTTCAAGGCATTGTTCCAATGTATTTCTGAAATCTTCGGTTTGTTCAATTCTATGGCCCCGGGCGTTGAAACTATTAGCGTATGAGACAAAGTCCGGATTTCCAAAATCGAGGCCGAAATCAGTAAACTCTTCCGTTTGCTGTTTCCATTTGATCATGCCATAAGCATTATCCCGCAAGACTAATACAACCAAATTTATACCCAGGCGGATCGCAGTCTCAAGTTCTTGTGAGTTCATCATAAATCCCCCGTCTCCGCACATTGCTATTACTTTTCTTTCGGGATGTACAAGAGCGGCTGCAATTGCAGATGGGAGTCCCGCCCCCATGGAAGCTAATGCATTATCTAACAGTAAGGTAGCCGGATGATATGCCTTGAAATTACGTGCCACCCAGATCTTATACATACCATTATCCAATGCCAGGATGCCGTCATATGGTAATGCTTTTCGTATATCAGAAACCAGTCTTTGTGGCCTGATAGGATAGTGTTTGTCATTGGCGTGTTTGGCTAAATGTTTTTCGAATTCCTGCCGTATATGCGCGTAATCTTTAAAATCCCAATGATCTTGCGAGGTTATCTTCTTGGTTAACTGATCAACAGTGTAAGCTATGTCACCTATTATCTCACATTGGGGGAAATAAACTTCATCTATATTAGCCGGCAAGTGATGTATATGAATGACTTTAAGGCTGTCTCCCTGATGCATGAAGAAAGGTGGTTTCTCTACAATATCGTGTCCGAAGTTGATAATCAGATCGGCTTTTTTGATAGCTGCATGAACATAATCGTGTTCGGATATCGCTGCTGTTCCCATCCACAGTGCATGACGTTCATCAACAACACCTTTACCCATTTGGGTTGTAAAAAAGGGGATACCGGTTTGATCAATCAAATGTGTAAGATGGTCATAAATATTCATTCGATTCGCTCCGGCACCTATCAAAATGAGCGGATTTTTTGCTTTATGAATTAAATCAACGGCTTCATCAATAGACTCCCGGTCAGCAATAGTGTTACTGAGGGTATCAACGGGATAACTTTGAGGCTCGGCATCTTCTTTTGCAATATCTTCCGGTATTTCCAGGTGCACGGCTCCCGGCCGTTCTGCTTCAGTGTCCCGAAAGGCCTGCCGGATGGTTGCCGGTATTAGCGAGCCATGTTTTATCTGTTCACTGTATTTAACAAGCGGACTCATCATTTCGACAACATTTAAAACCTGGAATTTACCTTGTTTATGTTTTTTGATAGGTTTCTGTCCGGTCAGCATTAAAACAGGATAACCTCCCAATTGGGCATATGCAGCAGCTGTAACAAGGTTTGTGGCTCCCGGTCCAAGTGTTGACATACAAACGCCGGTTTTTTCCATTAACCTCCCATAGGTTGCAGCCATGAATCCGGCGGCCTGTTCATGTCTGGTGATAACCAATTCGATATCTGATCTGCTAAGGGAATCGAGGATATCAAGATTTTCCTCACCGGGAAGTGCGAACACATATTGAACCCCTTCATTTTCCAGTGCTTTTACTAATAAATCTGATGCCTTCATCAAAATTTTTTTTAGTGAATAATTTCGTTTACTAAACTTGCTTGCTATAACATGTAAACTGCTTTCTACCATTCATTAGTGTCCAAAACATTCTGGTATATCTGTTTTGGATCACTGTTTAATTGTTTATTGGTTCAAAAAGCCTATAAAACGATTATTATTTATGTCCTGTTCAATAGTCTGAATTGGTATATCAAAAAAACACTATGGCTAATAAAGATTTTACTGAACAGATTTATGATTTTATCACAGAAGAGGAGGATGGCAGAATTTGTGAAGCCATTCCGGACGAAGCTTGCAAAGAAGTTCCGAGAAATTTTTTGTTAAATGCTTTAAACGGAAGTGCTACCAAAATTGCTGAGCAGATAGTCAGTCCCGAACTGGTTCTACCATGGTTTTTGTCGGCATTAGGAGCTCCGGCATTTTTAACAGGATTATTGGTTCCTATACGTCGTGGCGGTTCCATGCTTCCTCAATTGGCCATTGCAGGATATATCCGGCAATATAAAAAACGTAAGTGGTTTTGGGTGGCGGCAGGTACAACACAAGCATTGATGTTATTTCTTATGTTGCTTAGTGGGTTTTTACTTCCGCCAAAAACCACAGGATGGTTGGTAGTATTACTATTGGTCATCTTCAGTGTCGCCAGTGGTGTTGGATCTGTGGCCTTCAAGGATGTATTAGCTAAGACGATTCCCAAAGGAAGGAGAGGTAGATTACTTGCTGTACGAGCTACGATTGGTGGTATTCTCTCCCTGGCAGCCGGTGTACTGATACGTTTTTATGTTAGCGGGACAAATTCTATCAACCTCTATCTGATATTAATTGGTACCGCGGCTTTGTTATGGTTGATGGGTACTCTATTCTTTATGGCTATTGATGAAACGAACGGTGCAACCGGTGGTGGACGCAGTGCCCTTCAGGAAGCTAAAGCAGGTATTTCATTACTGAGAGATAACAGAGGTTTTGCAAAATTTATTGCAGCACGTTCACTTTTACTGAGTGTGAAATTATCCATCCCGTTTTTCGCTATTTATGCCAGGCAGCAAGTAGGTGATGTGATGGGTAATTTGGGCATATTTATTATTGCCGTTGCAATATCTAAAATCATAAGCAGTCCATTTTGGGGGAAATTCGCTGATAAATCGAGCCGTAGGGTTATGATGTCGGCAGGAATTTTTGCAGCTCTGGTAAGTTTAGTGACTTTAGTTGTAAGTTTTTCTACTGATATGATTCAAAATGTTTATGTGTATGCTATTCTTTTCATGCTAATCGGATTGGCCCAATCAGGAATCAGGCTTGGCCGTAAAACATACCTGGTGGATGGTGCTCCGGAAAAAGAACGTCCTTTGTATGTGGCACTGAGCAATACTATTATTGGTATTATTTTAATAATGTCTATGGTATTGGGAGTAATAGCAGATATATATGGGGTTAAAATGTTGTTAGCTATTTTTGTAGTACTTGAAACGGCTGGTGTATGGGTAGCTTATACAATGCCAGAAGCAGAAAAACTTGTTTTCAGGAAAGTGTATTAAAATTCGAATAATGAATGGTAAATATCGAAATACTATTGCCAGTTAGCTTTAATCATTCATACTAACTCATATGGCTGGCACCTTTGTCCGGTGTTTACTGTTCAAGCCAGTTGTTTTTCAGCTTTGTTGATCGCTTTTTCGAGTTTTTCATCCCATTTGGTTTGGTTCTTTTTCCCCTCCTGGACGAATGGAGAAATTCCAATAAGGAATATGATAAATTTATTCAGGATATTTACCGGGAATCGTAATGGCCTGATAAAATCTACGAAAAGTACAACTCTTTGTTGATCGGAATCATTCCAAACCTCATGGTTGAAAGTATCATCAAACACCATCCCTTTGCCTTCATGCCAGGATTGATAATCATCGCCGACTCTGATGCGACAATCAGTATTTGGGGTTGGAACTATGAGCCCCATATGAAATCTCAAGACACCTTTATAGGGTCCACGGTGTGGAGGGATATGTTTGTGACCATCTAAAATGGAGAACATTGCTGTTTTCATGCCTGGTATACGTTCCATCAACTCTGCTGATCGTGGACACAACTCACAGTTTGGTTTTGATTTGAAACCATAACCGTATAAAAAGAATGTTTTCCATTTGTCATCTTTGGTTATGGATTTCTGATCCCTGGAAATATCCTGGAAATTGGGTATATCCTTTCGGTATTTCAGAACCTGGTCCAATTCTTTTCGGATATCCCGCCAATTATCCTCTAAATCTTTAACCCAGGGAAAATCTGTGGTATCAAAAAAGGTTTTATCACCAAAAATGGAATATTTGGCAACTAATTTTTCGAATTTTTGCAATAAATGAAAACCAATTGATAATAACTTGTTATCCATTTGAATATTCCTCTATACATTACAATTATAGGTACGGATAACGACCCTTGACTCATATAAATTAAGATAGGCAGGGCTACTCTCCGGTGATATGGATCTTCTTAAGTGTATGTTATTAAATACTTGCTATAACTATTGGTTAATAGAGAATAATTTAATATAAACTCAATTCTATATAAACTTTATGAATACGTAAATCGAACACAATATTCACTATCACTTGTGTTTAAACCTCGGTTATCCATTAACGCCAAAAGAGCCCCAGATGTTTCTTGTTAATAATAAATTGGATTATGTATAATCTAATGTGTTATATCTATTATAAAATAAGGATAGGCTAAAATTTATCAGTAGATATTATTCAAATAAATAATTATCAATAAAATAAAAACATATTTCTACCATGATGAATGTTAGACCTTGCTGTTAACACTAAATAGGTAAGGAAGGCCGGGTCGTATTCCGGGATTCTTTATAAAATTTGTAGTAATTAGTTGATAATCATTTGGCGAACACCTTTCTTAAAATTGGTATTATGATTTTTAATCTTGTCTTCAGGATTTGTGTTAAAAGTAGTAAAGCCAAACTGGAATAATTCACCAATAACAGAATTTCATGATTAATAGCGTCAGCTCTGAAATAAATCTGCCGGATGTAAAAATGAATTTGTATAAACCCAATGATCCGGTTGAAGTACCTGTAGTTGAAAATCGTATCGCAACTATTGGGCGTAGTCCGAATTTCATCAGGCATATCACATTTGATGTCTCGGGTACTATGTTGGAGGGGAATGTTATGGTTGGCCAGAGTATCGGTATTATACCCCCGGGTACACGTGAAAACGGAAAGCCACACAAACTTCGCTTGTATTCCGTGAGTTCTCCAACTGATGGAGAAGAGGGAGACGGAAAACTTGTGTCGACCATAGTTAAAAGAGTCATTGAAGAGAATCCGGAGAATAATGACCTGTTTTTGGGTGTGTGTTCGAATTATCTATGCAATTTGAGAGTTGGTGATACTGTTAAGATGACGGGTCCGAGTGGGAAAAGATTTTTGTTACCAACCAATCCTGACGATTATAATTATGTGTTTTTTGCCACAGGAACAGGTATTGCACCTTATCGGGGTATGATCATGGATTTGATGAAAAAAGGCGTGAAGTCGGAAATCGTTTTAATTTTTGGTTGTCCTTATCGAACTGACTTGTTATATGCTGAATATTTCCAGCCCCTTGCTAAAGAAAAGCGAAATTTTCATTATTTAACTTCTGTTTCGCGGGAAGATCCAAGAGCTGATGGGACAAAATATTATGTACAATACCAGATCATGGATAAAGCAGATCTGATGCAACCCATACTGGAACAGGATAATACCCTGATGTATATATGTGGCTTGAAAGGCATGGAAACAGGAATATATCAAATGATGGCTCAGTCCGGTTTGGATGGCTATTGTGACATTTCCGAAGAGTTAAAAGCCAAGGATGTATTTGAATGGACATCCGACGACATCAAATCCGGTATAAAACCAACAGACAGGGTTTTCGTTGAAGTTTATTAAATGACTGCAGAAGATTAACCGCTTTTGAAGTTTTGTATGGTGAATAACCAAGTGGAGTACTATGAATGTACAGTGATAAATTATTAATCACTAACAGTCACCTTATTACTACATTCTCTGTGTGAATTTTCCATTTTTACTAAAGTTATTATCAAAAAGAAAAGGGCACATCGTTCACCGATGTACCCTTTGTGGAGGATTTATGAGGGGTATTCGTTAACTTATGAGCAGTCAACGAAATGTGCTCGATGTCTCTTCTGTTTTCGGATGAATATTTCCATACAAAATTAATACTGTCTTGTTTTAAGAATGTTAATTACTAATAATGTTTTATTTGTTATTTATAACGGTGTGTCATAGAAAAAATTATATCTTTTACAAGATTTTTTAAAAAAGTATTTCTAAAATGTTTATGTACCAAATAGATGTAATTGATTTTATATCAATTATCCTGAGAAGATGGAAAGAAGGATTACATAAGTAGAGATGATTCTTCCGTTAATACGTTCATTACTGTATGAAACTATTACGGTTGTAAATTTCAGGATAGGGCATCCTGGTCAATATCGGCTTCTTCGTCAGGATGATTAGTTAAGCGTACATGCTCGTGAATCTCAAAGGAAGGCTCATATCGCTGCATATAAACGTGGGTAAACTCAGCTCCGAGGTAAACGATCAGTGAGTTGTAGTAAACCCAAACAAGAAATACTACAAAAGAACCGGCGGCACCATAAGTTGTGGTAAGATGTCCCATCGATAAATAGATACCGATTATATACGTGCCTAATTCAAAAAGTAAAGTTGTTACCAAAGCACCGATAAATACTACTCTCCAACGAATTTTAACATCAGGAAGCAGTTTGAATATAGATACGAACAACAGGAAGGTAATTGCTTTTGAAATAATCTCGTTAAGTGTATTCCAGAAGTGTACCCCCAGGGGCAGAATTGTATTTAATGTTGGTTGAAGAAAGGATAGTACAGCTTCCACTAGTAATGATAATGTAAGTAAGAGTGCCAAAATGAGGATAGTCAGAAGTGCGAGCAGCCGATTAAAAACGTAAGCCTTAACTGTTTGTCCGGGTTTAGGTGCTACATTCCAGACTTTATTTAAAGAGTTTTTCAACTGTGTTATTACAGTTGTTGCACCAAACAATAATATACCGATACCAATAAGAGTCGGTATAATACCACCGCTTCTTTGATGAACATTTTTAAGCAGTTGCATCAGACTTTTAGTAATGTCCGGACCAAGTGTGTCTCTGAGATAAAAGGATAATTGGCTGGCTGAAGCCTCTCTTGAAAAAATGAAACCGGAAATGGCAACTATTAAAATAAGAAGCGGCGCCAGGGAAAATATCGTCGAGAATGCCAGCGCGGCTCCATGTAACGGTATATTATCCTCAATCCAGTTATTAACCGTTTCAATTACTGTTTCTTTAACCTCTCTGTAAATATTTATCATGCATCTTTCAGTAAATCAATGGTTACCTACAATTTACAAGGTAATCTTTTAAAATGGATACTGTTTCTGCAACTTCTTCTTTGGTATTATAAAAATGTGGTGAGAACCTTACTTTTCCCTCTCGCACAGCCAATGTGATATGTTGAGTTTTTAAATACTCCAGAAGTTGATCGGCATCAATTGATTCATCGAGTTTTAGTGTCACTATACCTGCACGTTCCCGGGCCTCGACTGGTGTATAAACAGAGACATTTTTAGTATCAGACAACTCTTCCATGATAAATTGTGTCAGATCATGCAATCTGTTTTCGATAGTATCGGCACCAACTTCAAGAAGTAGGTCAAGTGCCGCATCGTAACCGTAAATACCCGGAATATTATAGGTTCCCGTTTCGTAACGTCTTGCCGTTTCTGTTAACGATTGATTATAATTAAATAATTGCCAGGGTGTTTCAACAGACAACCAACCCACAGATGTTTGTTGTATTTTATTTTGTAGCTGTTCAGATACATACAGAAAACCTATCCCTTGCGGACCCATTTGCCATTTATGAGCACCTGAAGCCAGGGCATCAATTTTCATCTCCTGAACATTAATATCCATAGCACCGACAGCCTGAATCCCATCTACAACAAAAATTATGTCATGTTTTTGGCACAACTCACCTATGGTTTTAAGATCCGCACGATAACCACTTAAAAATTGAACAGCGCTCAAAGCCAGTACCCGTGTATTTGGCGTAATAGCATTCTCAATCATATCAGGGGTTATCATACCATCGCGATCATTTATAAAATCAATGGTCACACCTTTGGATTTGAGATTAACATATGGATACACATTTGCAGGAAATTCAGCTGTATTTAAAAGGATATGATCGCCTTTATTCAATTGTAAACCCCCGGCAACAATATTAATCGCTTCACTGGTATTAGGCGTAAAAGCAAAACGTTCGGCTGATTCGGCATGAATAAGTTGAGACAGTTTATCACGGCAGCTTTCCATCACCCGTAAATCCTTTTTGAAATTATCTATCAGGCCGGAACTTCGCTGTGTTAAATGTTGATTAACTCGATTAATGACATTCTTTGTAAAGGGACCAATGGCTGCGTGGTTCAGATAAATATTGTTACTTTCCAGATGGGGGAACAGCTTTCTATATCTTGTTATATCATCCATAACTATTGTTGTTATCTTATCAATTTAGCAGTGCATATTACGATTAATTAAGAAAATGATTTTCGTGTAGTTATAATAGGCTTAATATCCTATTAAATCCCGTTGACTTTTACCTGTTGCCTTGTGTTCAATCATTTGAATGATATTTTGGGCCACATCTACTTTGGTAATCTTTTCGATACCCTCCAGCCCCGGGGAAGAGTTGACTTCCATGACAAGAGGGCCGCGTGAGGATTGTAGTATATCCACACCGGCCACGGACAGGCCAAGAGCCTTTGCAGATTTGAGTGCCGTATCGTGTTCTTCAGGTGTGAGTGAAATTGCTTTTACAGATCCACCACGATGAATATTCGAACGGAATTCGCCTTCATGAGCCTGTCGTTTCATAGCTGCTACCACTTTGCCGTCTACAACAATAATTCTGATGTCCGAACCATTTGATTCCCGTATATATTCCTGTATCAATATATTTACTTTCAATCCGTAAAACGTCTCCAGGATAGATTCCGCCTCTTTTTTTGTATTCGCCAGCATGACACCCACACCCTGTGTTCCTTCCAGTAATTTGATTATCAAAGGAGCACCACCAACATGTTCGATAACTTCATGTTTATCATCCGGAGTGCGGGCAAAACAAGTTTTAGGCATTCCTATATGGGCACGCGACAATATCTGCATGGTGCGTAATTTGTCCCTGGACCGGACAATAGCCTGTGATTCGTTAGCCGAAAAAACATTCATCATTTCAAACTGGCGCACAATAGCTGTACCATAAAATGTCACGGACGAGCCAATGCGTGGGATGATGGCATCATAACCAGTAAGAGTTCGACCCTGGTAATGAATAGCAGGATTCCCTTTTTCCATTACCACATAACATTTCAGATGATCAATCAAATCAACGTCGTGCCCCCTGTCTTTTGCTGCTTCCACTAATCGTTTAGTTGAGTAGAGACGAGGATTACGAGAGAGTATTCCTATTTTCATTAATTGTTGCTGACTTTTTGTTTATATGAGAGATTTTTCTTCGAGACATCTACTATGAATCGGTTATGTAATACTTTTCTTCCCAATAATACGGGGTATCCCATTGTTGAACGGTCGGTCAGGGATAATTCAATAGTAAAAGTTTTACCAAATAATCGTACGGCGGTTTTAATAACAAATCGTTTTTCTACCTGTCCAAAAGAGTTTTTTATTTCTTTTTCGGAGTACAGGGGAACCGTATAAAGACGGTTATTATAAAGAGGGTGGCCTGAATCCAATAAATTAAAACGAATGTAGGATTTTCCCTCTTTTTTAATTTTTTTGATGTTAGTGCAATGGATTGAAGAGGTAAAAGCACCGGTATCAATTTTGGCACCAATATCAAACAGGTCAAGTTTTGGGAAATCTAATTTCTCGATCCTGCCGATAACCTGTTTCCTGATTTTTTTGTTTTTCATAACTCTTCGACCTGTAGTGTTTGTAACCCGAAGTAAAAATACATACAATTCTTCACTTTCAAGAGTATTGATGAAAATTTTTAATAATTATTGAGAACCTGTATTACTTATTTTGTAAGTAGAGTGCGGAATCATTGATCGGGAGTCAGTATAGCAGTTTACAGTTTGAAATCTTTCATAATTAAAAGGCACCTGATTAGTATTGTTAAATGGAAATCCAGCTACAGGGGACATGTTCATCAAATACATACCCGGTTAATCCTTCAAAACTTAATATGATGTTTCTAAATAAATGTAAAAGTAGTTTCCCGGTCTCAATGATACTTTAATTAGTTATATTGAATTAATACTATTGTAATAAAAAGTAACAGGTAGTTTGGAGATATAGTTTTATACGATTACTTGCTTAATAAAACAGGGACTTATGATGAAGTTACCAAAAGAAGGATTATTACTACGTATTTATATAGGTGAATCGGATCATTATGACGGAAAGCCTTTATACGAACAAATCGTTTTAAAAGCCCGGGAGATGAATTTAGCGGGTGCTACCGTTTTACGTGGTATTATGGGTTTTGGTGCCCATAGTCATTTGCATACGACTAAATTACTTCGCCTTTCCGAAGATCTGCCCATCGTTATTGAAATTGTTGATACAGAAGAAAATCTTAATAAATTGTTACCATTTCTCGATGAATCCCTTCAGGAAGGATTAGTTACATTGGAGAAAATGCACATCGTTGAATACAGGGAAGGTGTGGCACCAACACGCAAATAAAAACCTTCCTTTCTCGTTAAAAATATTTGAGTAAGAAAATCAGCGAACTTTTTACTATTTTATAAAGCTTAATTGGAGAAAATAATTTGTAGTTTGCATTAAACAGATATTATAGAAAATGTCGCAGAAAACATCGGCAGAAATCCGAAATGATTTCCTGGAATTTTTCAGAAAAAAACACCATTTAATTGTTGACAGCGCTCCTGTGGTACCGGCTAATGATCCAACCTTACTATTTACTAATGCCGGTATGAATCAATTTAAACCAATCTTTTTGGGGGAAGAGGAAGGATATAAAAGTGACGGTAAAATATGGAGCAGAGCCGCTGACACCCAACGATGCATCCGTGTAAGCGGTAAACATAACGATCTCGAAGAGGTAGGCCATGATACCTATCATCATACATTTTTTGAGATGCTTGGGAACTGGTCTTTTGGCGATTATTTTAAGAAAGAAGCGATTTCCTGGGGATGGGAATTATTAATTGATGTATGGGGACTGGATCCAGGCCGTTTATATGCCACTGTTTTTGGTGGTGACGAAGAAGATGGCCTGCCGGCTGATGAAGAAGCAGCTGAGTTATGGAGCTCACAAACAACCATTCCTTCTGAACATATCCTGAAATTCGGTAAAAAAGATAATTTTTGGGAGATGGGAGAGACCGGCCCTTGTGGACCCTGCTCGGAAGTGCATATTGATTTACGTCCGGATGAAGAGCGGACCGAGCTTGAAGGAGCCTACCTGGTGAATAAAGACGATCCGCGGGTCATGGAAATATGGAATCTGGTCTTTATTCAATTTAACCGGCTGTCGGGAGGAAAACTAAAACCATTGCCCGCACAGCATGTGGATACAGGTATGGGGTTTGAACGAATGTGCGCTGTGCTTCAGGACAAGCGATCCAATTATGATACAGATGTTTTCCAACCATTGTTAAATCATATTGGTAAGCTATCCGGTGAAACGTATGGCAAAGATAAGCAGATCGATATCGCCATGCGTGTAATAGCCGATCATATCAGGGCCGTGAGTTTTGCAATTGCCGATGGTGCTTCACCCGGTAATGATGGAAGAGGATATGTAATACGCCGAATCCTTCGCAGAGCTATACGTTATGGCTGGGATCGTCTCGATTTGAAGGAGCCATTTATGTATAAGCTGGTTTCAACGTTATCGGATCAGTTCAACGAAGTATTTCCGGAGTTAAAGGCCCAACAGGATTACGTTGTTCAGGTTATTAAAGCTGAGGAAAAAAGTTTTCTGAGAACGCTTGGTCAGGGTATACAATTATTTGAAAATATGATAGAAGGGAAGAATACCCTTTCCGGTGAGGATGCATTTAAACTTCATGACACATACGGGTTCCCTATCGATTTAACGCGGTTAATGGCTAAAGAACAAGGCCTGGATGTCGATGAAAAAGGATTTGAGAAGAACATGCAAGAGCAACGGGAGCGTGCCCGTGCTGCCGGAAAATTCAGGATGGATACTTCTGAAAGTGAAGATTGGGTGGATGTAAGCCAGGGAGATGATTCAAGGTTCGTTGGATATGATCATCTTGAGTATAAATCTCATATTCGTGCCATGCGAAAGGAAGGTGAGAGAAATGCAATCATTATGGATGCCACTCCTTTTTATGCTGAGAGCGGAGGACAGGTGGCCGATACGGGTATAATCACTAATGGCGACGAATATATTCGCGTCCTGGATGTTCAAAAAAGTCAGGGGACGATTATCCATTATGTAGACAAACTGCCGGAAAACCCGGAAGGATTATGGGATACGTTTGTCGATCGGGAACGCCGGCTTGAAACACGAAAACATCATTCCGCCACACACCTGGTACATGCGGCAATGAGAAATATTCTGGGGAATCATGTGGCACAAAAAGGTTCACTGGTTGAACCAAACCGCCTGCGATTCGACTTTTCACATTTTCGAGGCATCAATTCGAAGGAACTGAATGAAATTGAACAAATGGTCAATGATAAAATTCAGGAAAATATACCACTTAGAGAAGAACGTGACGTTCCAATCGACGAAGCCAGGGAGCGGGGAGCAATGATGCTCTTCGGTGAAAAATATGGTGATCATGTCCGCGTGATAACTTTCGATCCGGGCTACTCAATTGAATTATGTGGTGGGACGCATGTGGATGCAACAGGGGAAATTGGGTATTTTCGATTTTTGAATGAATCGGCTGTGGCATCCGGTGTCCGAAGGATTGAAGCGGTAACGGGACATAGTGCCGATCAAATTCTCAGAAAAGAAAAGAAAATATTACATGGCATACACTCGGAAATAGGTCAGACAGAAAACATCGTAAAAGATGTTCAAAAGCTGATTGATGAAAAAAAATCTCTTGAAAAAGAAGTTGAACGGTTACGAATTCAGTCTGCTTTAACCAAATTGGAACGATTGATAAGTGATCCCCTATTATTGGATAATGGAGTCAAGCTTGTCGTCGGTAAAATAGATCATGCCAATATGGACATCCTTAAGCAGATCGGGTACGAAGGACTAAAAAAGAGTCCAAACGCAACTGTAACCGTTTTAGGAACTTCTGATAAAGAGGAAGGAAAAGTTTATCTTGTATCAACGGTAACCGACGATCTGATCAATGAAAAAGGGTTAAAGGCCGGGGCCCTTGTCGGACAAATTGCTAAACTTGTTGGTGGTGGAGGTGGTGGACAGCCGAATCTGGCCACCGCAGGTGGACGGCAACCGGACAATTTGGATAAAGCGTTAAATCAGGTAAAAAATATCCTGAATCAGCAGCTATAAATCCAATAAAATAACGACTTACAAAGTTAAAATATAATATTACTATGTGTAAGAGCTTCAACATTCAAGCAATTTTGAATATATTAAGGCTTCGACACATTATTTATTATATACATATATAGACAATATTTTACTTGA
Source organism: Balneolales bacterium (assembly GCA_035267045.1). GTDB lineage: Bacteria > Bacteroidota > Rhodothermia > Balneolales > DATFMH01 > DATFMH01. Next base: position 3,744 of record DATFMH010000066.1, on the reverse strand, counting down.
AAATTTATTTTATAAAACAAAAAGGTTATCACCGGGTGATGGTGGTAGTAAGAAAGATATTTGGAGTATAACATGGCAAAAACAAAAGAAGCAGAAGGTTTCACTCCGACAGGTGTGGTATATCAGAGTACGGAGCTACCGGAACCTACAAGTAAATCACATAAAGACCTGAATCTATCTAAAGACGATTTGCTCGGGCTTTATCGCGTCATGTACCGTCAACGCCGTTTTGAAGAGCGGGCGATGCAAATGTACCAAAAAGGAAAATTTGGTGGATTCCTTCACCTTTACATGGGGCAGGAAGCTGTATCCACAGGTGCTGTGACGGTATTAAATGATGATGATGATATCATTACGGCTTATCGGGATCATGGCTTTGGATTGGTTCGCGGCGTATCTTCAAAAGTAGGAATGGCTGAATTGTACGGTAAAGCAACCGGTTGCAGCAGGGGTAAAGGCGGTTCGATGCACTTTTTTAATACGGATGAGCACTATTGGGGTGGCCATGCCATTGTAGGTGCACATATTCCTCTGGGAGCCGGAATCGCTTTTGCAAATGCCTATCGTGAGGAAAAACGCGTTACGATGTGTTTCCTGGGTGACGGGGCGGTCGATCAGGGTTCATTCCATGAGACGTTAAATCTGGCGAAGTTGTGGAACCTGCCGGTTATTTTCGTAGTTGAAAATAATGGATATGCTATGGGAACCGCCACGAAAAGACACACCTCAACGGAGATTTTTAAACGTGCCCGTGCGTATGATATGAAGAATAAAGTTGTAAATGGCATGGATCTGTTTTCAGTCATTGAAGATTTCAGGGAAGTAGTTGATGAAGTACGCGAGGATCCACAACCCTATTTGCTGGAAGTTCGTACCTATCGTTATCGCGGTCATTCAATGAGTGACCCCGCCAATTATCGTACTGATGACGAGATGAAAGAATTCCAGGATATTGATCCTATTGAACGACTCAAGACTTATATATCCAGGCATAAAATTGCTAACAAGGATAAGATTCAGGAAATAACGGATGACATAGAGCAGGAGATCCTGGATGCTATTGATTATGCGGAAAACAGTGATTTCCCGCCCGAAGAAGATCTTTACAAAGATGTATATGTTGAGGATGATTTTCCATTCCTTACGTGATAGCTTGCTATCGGGTATACTTAAGAAATTTGAATTCAATTAATTATAAGACAAGAAATTTTTACATAAGAGGAGATATAAATGGCTGAATTACAATTTAGGGAAGCCATAAGGGCGGCATTAAATGAGGAAATGCGTCGGGATGATACCGTTTTTATTATGGGTGAAGAAGTTTCCGAATACAATGGTGCCTATAAGGTTACACAAGGAATGTTAGACGAGTTTGGTGGCCGTCGTGTTATCGATACACCAATTTCAGAGCTCGGATTTGGAGGTATAGGAGTTGGTGCGGCCATGAATGGATTACGGCCGGTTGTTGAATATATGACTTTCAATTTTGCTGTTGTTGGCATGGACCAGATTATTAATAATGCAGCAAAAATAAGGTATATGAGTGGTGGTCAGGTTAGTATGCCAATCGTTTTCAGAGGGCCTAATGCCTCCGCCGGACAGTTGAGTGCTACGCACTCTGTGGCGTATGAAAGTTTATACGCTCATTTCCCGGGTCTGAAAGTGATTTACCCTTCACAACCTGCTGACGCCAAGGGATTATTAAAATCTGCTATCAGAGATGATAATCCAGTAATTTTCCTGGAATCGGAACAGATGTATGGCATGAAACAGGAAGTGCCTGAGGATGAGTATACTATTCCTATCGGGAAAGCCAAAGTCAAACGGGAAGGATCGGATGTAACGATAGTGGCTCACGGTAAGATGTATCATGTAGCTACAAAAGCAGCCGATCAATTAGCTAAAGATGGGGTAGAAGCAGAAATCATTGATCCCCGTACTATTAAGCCCTATGATATAGAGACGGTTATAGAATCTATTAAAAAGACTAATCGCTGTGTAATAGTTGATGAATCACATCCGTTCGGTGGAATTGCAGCAGAAGTTGGTTTCCAGATTCAAAGAGATGCATTCGATTATCTCGATGCGCCGGTCAGACGAGTAACTCTCCCTGATGTTCCGGCTCCATTTGCTAAGAGCCTGTTCGATAAGTGGTTTCCAAGTCCAAAACAGGTTATCGATGCTGCGAACGCCGTTATGTATCGCAACTAAGGAATTATTAAAGAATTTAAATAACGAAGGAAGGTATTATGGCCGTAGTTGTAGACATGCCAAAATTAAGTGACACCATGGAAGAAGGTGTCATCGCCAAGTGGAATGTTAAAGAAGGGGATTCCGTTGAATCGGGTGATGTAATAGCAGAAGTAGAAACTGACAAGGCAACCATGGATGTCGAAGTCTTTGACGCCGGTATGGTTTTGAAAATTATGGCTGATGAAGGTGAGGCCGTGCCTCTTGGAGGGAAAATTGCAATCATCGGAAACAAAGGTGAAGATATAAGCGATCTTCTTGGGGATGAGAGTGAGAAAAAGGGAACCGTTTCTGAACAGGGAAGTAAAGATTCTGAAGCAGCAGACAAGAAATCGGCTTCTAAAGAAGGAAAGAAAAAATTCGATCCGCTTTTTGGTGAATTGAATGGTAAGGGTACGACATCAACTGACAAGCAAAAAACTTCAGTTGAAGATGGTCGTATAAAGGCATCCCCATTAGCCAGGAATATGGCAGCTGATCAGGGTATTGACTTGAAAAAAGTTGAAGGATCAGGTCCGGGTGGACGTATAGTAAAACGTGATATAGAAACTTTCGAAGAAACAGCCGGAAAAGGGGAAAGGGCGGTTTCTGCTCCTGCAGCTGTAGCCGAACCTGCCGCCGAAGATGAGGACATGAAGATTTCACAAATGCGTAAGGCTATCGCACGTCGCCTGGCTGAAAGTAAATTCAATAATCCTCATTATTATGAAACTATTGAGATAGACATGAAACATGCCATTGAGATCCGATCGAGGCTCAATGAAATAAGCGAAGTCAAAATTAGTTTCAATGATCTCATTGTTAAAGCCAGTGCCGTTGCATTGCGTAAACACCCGATGGTAAACAGTTCATGGTTAGGTGATGTTATTCGTCGGCATGGAGCTGTAAATGTGGCCATAGCCGTTGCAATAGATGATGGTTTAATTACTCCGGTAATACGAAATACCGATCGTAAAGGATTACAACAGATAGCCAGTGAGTCAAAAGATCTTGCAGCCAAAGCAAGGAACCGTGAGTTGCAGCCGGAAGACTGGGAAGGCAGTACATTCACCATAAGTAATCTCGGTATGTTTGGAATTGAAGAATTCACGGCGATTATCAATCCTCCAAACTCTTGTATTCTGGCTGTCGGTGCCATTAGAGACGTACCTGTTGTCGAAAATGATAAGGTCGTTCCCGGAAAACGGATGAAAGTAACAATGTCCAGTGATCACCGGATTGTAGACGGAGCAACAGCAGCCGACTTTCTAAGTACGCTTAAAGATCTGTTGGAAAACCCGACAGGTATGCTTTTGTAAGAACAATATAAATGAGAAATAACTTAAAGGCGTCTTTCAAATTGGAAGACGCCTTTTTTATTAAAGGGTGGAAATACAAATAAAGACGTAATAGTGATCGGGTATCAATATAGTACAGGAAATATTATTTGAAGACGTCCAATAATTCGGTTTCCTGATATCAGTCGTGATAATTATAAGGCGGATTATCTTCCAT
>DATFMH010000065.1:0-5970 GCA_035267045.1 Balneolales bacterium | reverse complement strand
AGATTTGAGTGAGCACATTGTGGAGATGGTAAGAAATTTTGAGAAGTATAATGTGACCGACTTAATGGATTTATTACAAGATGTTAAAGTTCGGCCGCAATAATAACAATTTATAATCATATCAAAAGCTGGAAATATTGTCCGATTAGAACTTTTTGAAAGGAGCTTAATTATGACAAATGAAAGAAACTTTGACTTTTTAAACAAAAATGAACGTGCATCAAAACCACGTGCAATCGGTGTTACCGAAATAAGAGGTCCCTATTATGCCGTTATGGGAAAACGGTATTTGCAGGATATCATGGAAACGATGGGAGAATATGTCGATTCTCTAAAGTTTTCCGGCGGTTCATTTACACTCATGCCGAGGAAAGCTGTAACGGAATTAATTGATATCGCGCACGAACACAACACTCTGGTTTCAACCGGCGGATTCATGGAATATGTATTGACACAGGGAAGTGACTCCGTGAATAATTATATCAATACGTGTAAGGATTATGGATTTGATATTATTGAACTTTCTGCCGGATTTATAACACTGCCCACTGACGATTGGCTCCGGTTGATTGACAAGGTGCAAAAATCGGGTCTAAAAGCTAAGCCTGAGATTGGTATCCAGTTCGGAGCAGGTGGGGATACACAACGTGGGGAACTTGAAGCCGAAGGTACCCTCGATACCGGTTATGCAGCCAAACAAATCAAGCGTTTTATTGATGCCGGCGCTTATATGATCATGATTGAATCGGAGGGTATCACTGAAAATGCCGATCCCTGGAGAACGGATGTTCCGGCAACCTTTATTAATGAAGTCGGATTGGAAAAGCTAATGTTTGAGGCGGCGGACCCGGATGTATTCGCCTGGTATATTAAAAACTATGGACCGGAGGTGAACTTGTTTGTAGACCACAGTCAAATCGTGCAGTTGGAAACATTGCGGCGGGGAATCTGGGGTACTAAAAGCCTCTGGGGACGTGTGTTGACCTATAAAAACTAATTTTTCTTCTAATGTACAATTCAAGACCTGTCAGGTTTTAAAAACCTGACAGGTCTAAAAATGAGGTTATGAATCATGAATACCAATAACAAATCAATGTACCCGCCTGCGACCCCAACCATGTCGGAAAAACGGGCGAACCTGGCTCCGGATCAGGTAGAAGCCTTTCGAAACTTCAGCAACACAGTCTTTAAGGCTGGAGCTATCGACGAAAAAACCAAGCAATTGATAGCGGTGGCTGTGGCTCACGTCACGCAATGTCCTTATTGCATAAAAGGACATACCAAACGGGCCAAACAAAAAGGAGCAACAAATAACGAGATTATGGAAGCCATTTGGGTGGCATCAGAAATGCGTGCCGGGGCGGCTTATGCACATGCGGCACTGGCTATCGATGAAATGGAGATAGTTGATGAAAAGCAGGTTGAATCATGAAACAACGTATTCAATACCAACAAAAGGCTCCGGATGCTCTGAAAGGAATGCAGGAAATGGAGCAATATGTGAAAAATTCAAGCCTGGAGAGCTCACTGAGGGAGTTGGTAAAGATTCGTGCATCCCAGATCAACGGGTGTGCCTTTTGCATCGATATGCACACCAAGGATGCACGCGAGGCCGGCGAAACAGAGCAACGACTGTACGCGCTCAGCGCATGGCGAGAAGCCCCTTTCTACACTGAACGGGAATGTGCCGCCCTTGAATGGGCGGAGGCACTGACTCTGATCTCGGAAAACGATATCCCCGAACCATTATACAATTATGTTCGCGAGCATTTCAGTGGGGATGAGTTGATAACCCTGACCATGGCCATTATCGCCATCAACAGTTGGAATCGTCTGGCTATCAGTTTTCGGACTGTTCCCGGTAGTTATAAGCCGGAGCTGGCAAAATAATACATGTACGAACTTCAATACGAGACAAGTTTCACCGTTTGGAGAATTTATGTCGGCAAATTAAACAACTTCAAGATGAATTTTGTCCAAACTATAATCCATACTAATTATGACTAATCAATTAAAAACACTATCCGCCGATCTTCTGGAACATTTTCTTAAAGAAAGAATCGATGAATATCTAAGTACTCCAACAAGCTACAAGATTAAGGACCTGAATACGGCATATGCTAATTCAAGAGGAGATAAATTAACATTCAGAGTGGAAATAAGTATAGAAAATGAAGATGAGCTTGTAGCATCTCATTAACACTTTTGATTTCCAAAACTGTTTAACTTTATGGATAACAAAAATCGTCAACATATTGTAATTGTTGGGGGCGGTTTTGGCGGTATAGCAGCCGTCAAAGAGCTATATGGTTCCGAACATGATATCACCCTAATCGACAAATCGAACCATCACCTGTTTCAGCCGTTATTATATCAGGTAGCCACCGCTGCTCTATCGCCGGGTGACATTTCCGCGCCAATTCGTGCCATCACTTCCCGAAATCCAAACATACGGGTTCTGCTTGGCGAAGTTCAACGGATTTATCCGGATCGCAAATATTTGAAGTTGTTTGACGAACGAACAATCACCTATGACAAGCTTGTCCTTGCACCAGGCTCTCAGTACAACTATTTTGGTCATGATGAATGGGAAAAATATGCGCCAGGCCTTAAATCTATAGGAGACGCATTACGCGTAAGGGAACGTATACTTTTATCTCTCGAAGAGGCCGAACAGATCGACGATCCTAAACTGAGAGAAACTTATCTCACTTATGTTATTATCGGTGGTGGTCCCACGGGTGTGGAAATGGCCGGGGCCATAGCAGAAATCGCTAAACGTAATATGTTGCGCGATTACAGAAACATCAGTGAGAATGAAACACGCATTTTTCTGGTAGAAGCTGCCTCAAGGATATTGGGCTCCTATCCCGATACCCTCTCGGAGAAGGCCCGCAGGATGTTGGAAGGCATGGGGGTGCGTGTACTATTGAATACACCGGTGACCGACATCAGAGAGCATGCCGTTACGTTTAAAGAAGGGACAATAAAAACACCGAATATCATCTGGGCGGCAGGTGTGATGGCATCCCCTCTGTTAAAATCCGTGAATGTCGAAAGGGACCGGGCGGGCCGGATCAAAGTACGTTCTGACCTGAGTATTCCGGATTATCCGGATATTTTTGTAATCGGAGATGCTGCCGTCGTGAAGGATGCAAATGATCGTCCCCTTCCGGCCATCGCTCCGGTCGCCAGTCAACAGGGCCGGTTTGTAGGTAAGTTGTTAAGGCAGAAACATATACTCGCCGACAGTAAGGCCGCTTTCCATTATGTAGATAAAGGGACCATGTCCACAATCGGGCGAGCCAAAGCTATTGCCGATATAAGAGGACTCAAGTTCAGCGGCTTTTTTGCATGGCTGCTCTGGTCGGTTGTCCATATTCTTTTCCTGATCGGATTTCGTAACCGGTTTCGCGTTTTTGCCGAATGGATCTGGTACTATTTGACCTTTAAGCGCGGAGTCAGGCTGATAACCGATCGAACATTATGCCGGCGGTGTAAGTCACACATAGAAAGCAATAATGACATACAAATCAGTGATAAGTTATGGGAACCCTTTTGATAGAAATAAAACGTATATACAATGCCTTTTCCAAACAAGATGGCTTTCGTGTATTAATCGATCGTGTCTGGCCGCGCGGCATTTCCAAAGAGGATGCCCGGCTGGATGAGTGGATAAAGGAGATTGCCCCATCCTCACATGCTTAACCTGCTGATATTGCCAATACACACTCATCCACATTCCGGTAACACCTGATAATATGCTGATCAACGACATAACCATACATCCGCTCAATTCAAAACCTCCGGAAAGAAAATAGGATATAATAATCTTAGTACTGAATAAACAATAACGTAAACTCTAATGGATAAATAAAATGGAAACAACCGAAGAACTGGATGTGCGTCCGCTCATTCCCATTATGCGTCACAGAAAGCTTTTAAAGCTCTTTAAAGAACTGCCTGCTGGCGACAGCTTTGTTTTTATCAATGATCACGACCCCAAGCCTTTGTATTACGAATTTCGCTCTATCTATGGCGATGTGGTAGGATGGGATTATCTGCAAGGTGGACCTAAAGACTGGAAGGTGAAAGTCACCCGTATCGAATCGTCCAATGGTCGTGAGTTTAAAGGGATCTCCACGCTTATGGACCTGAGGAAAGCCAAGGAAAAGGACTGGAAATATGCTGTTTTCCACCGTTATGGGATGATGTTAAAAGGAGATACAATGGAAATTATATCCAAAGATGATCCTAAGGAGATCCATGATATATTCAAGAAGAAATTCACGGGTAAATATCAATGGGATTATAAGAAGAAAACAGCGGGTAAATTTGTCGTACACGTGACCAAAGAGTCGGCTGATGATCTGGATGATACGGATGTATCGGTAATTAATAAATTTGATGTGCGGCCTTATCCACCGGCCGAGCGACATGAAATGGTTTTTAACGCATATGATGATCTGAATGCCGGTGAAGCGTTTATCTTCATCAATGATCATGATCCCAAACCCCTCTACTATCAGATGGAGGCGGAAAGCCATGATCCGTTTAAATGGGAATACCTTGAAACCATGCCCGAAAAGTGGGTAGTGAAGATTATGAAAACGATCGAATAGGTTCTGCGTATAACCCTTATAAGAGATTCTAAATGATGATAGCAGGCACTCAAATATGAAATGTTAATCAAGAAATCGAGTACTAAATTATACAATAATGGTTTAAAGAATAAGGATTTTAGCACATCTGTATGTTTTATGACTATAATGTTACCATTCATACTTTTTTAAGTTAAATCATGATTTTTATCGATAATGAAAATATAACCGATCCAAGGATAAATCTGGCAATCGAAGAATACGCTCTTCGTAACCTGTTCCCGGACGATGATCTCTTCCTGTTTTATATCAACCGGCCATCTGTAATCATTGGGCGTAATCAAAATACACTGGAAGAGATCAATTACAATTACGTAAGGAAGAAGGGCATCATCGTCGTGCGACGCATCTCGGGCGGTGGTGCCGTTTATCATGATCAGGGTAATCTGAATTTCTCCTTTATTAAACCTTATAGCTCTTCACGGCTCAACAATTTTCTGGAATTTACCCAGCCGATTATTGATGTTTTGATAGATTTGGGTATTCCCGCAGAATTGAGCGGACGGAATGACATTATGGTAGATGGTCTGAAGATTTCCGGAAACGCCCAGCATTCGACAAAAAGCAGAATGTTCAGTCACGGGACCTTGCTCTTCAATTCCGATCTCAACGAGATCGTCGAATCACTGAACGTGAAGATGGCGAAAATTCAATCTAAAGGTATGAAATCGATCCGCAACCGGGTTTCAAATATTTCCAGATTTCTGAAAAGGCCCATTGATATTCAACAGCTCAGAGATCGGATTAAAGAAGCAATTTTCCAGGGATCTGCGTCTCCCGTTGTTTATCATCTCACGGAAAATGACTGGCATCGAGTGCGTGAATTATCTAATATTAAATATGCCAACTGGGATTGGAATTTTGGCTACTCCCCAAAATTCAATGTTATGAGATCCCATCGTTTTGATATTGGTGAAGTTGATCTGCGAATCAAGGTGGAAAAAGGGCATGTTCAGGATCTTAAAATTTTTGGCGATTTTTTGGGCAAGAATGATGTAAGTATATTGGAAAAAGCGATAATCGGCCGGCGTTATGAAGCAGATGATATCGATCAAATTTTAAAATGGTACAATATGAATGATTTCTTTGGAAATGTATCACATAAGGATATCCGTGAGCTTTTCATTGGAGACGATCTTGATGTAAAATTAACTAATACATGAATTGTTATTTATGTCTAAGCGAAGATCCATACCACTAAAGAATCCGGAAATCAGTGGACATCATTGTACCAGGGGCGTTCGGCTGGAAAAGCTCGGGATGGTCCCTTTCTTTCAGTCTCTTTCCAGTGATGCGTTGACAAAAGTGG
>DATFMH010000064.1:0-4856 GCA_035267045.1 Balneolales bacterium | reverse complement strand
TTCAGCCAACACTCCAAAAGGTGGCTTCTTATTGGGTACAAACCCTTTTTCAAAGAGTTGATACGATTTATTGTTATTTCCCAGGCGTGAATATAATGTAGATAAAACAGAATAACTCATGGCTGGTCCATTACCTATTTTTGGCTCGTAATATTCCAGATCTTTTTGGATGGTCGTTTTATCATTTACGATGTGCAAGGGATAGGCTAACAAGTTGACATCCGCTTGTTTGATCGGTTCACCGTGGTAACTGTCGAATTCTTTAACCACTCCATTATCAAAATGATCGATCGGGATATGATGAGCCACCTCGCTCCATTTCGGATCCGGTGTTTCACCTAACACATTTGCCGCTTTAACCGCATCTTCCAGGGCTGTTATGGCCGCTCCATTCGTAAAAGCATCATTATTCACATTCTCAGCCCACTCATCCGCAGCCACAACATTATTAATATTATCATGTCCAATCTTACCATTTTGAACACGACTAATCCAAAAATTAGCCACAGCTTTCAATACCGGGTATCCTTTTTCTTTCAGATATTTTTTATCGTGCGTTACGAGGTAATAATTCCAGAATGCGACTCCGATATCCGCGGTAATATGATGTTCAAATGGTCCGCTAAGTGCCCAAACGGGTGTAGCCTCCTGTCCGGTGTTATCGGATTCCCAGGGAAACATAGCTCCTTTGTATCCCAGGCTAAGCGCATTTTCCTTAGCGGCTTCAAGGCGTTTATACCGATAATCCAGCATAGATTTGGCGATCTCAGGGTGTAATATAAGCATGGAAGGATACATCCATACTTCGGCATCCCAGAATACATGGCCGTTGTAACCCAGTCCGGATAATCCCATAGGCGATAAACTGTATGCCGTACCTGCCCGGATAAATGAATAGAGATTATACAGGGAAAAACGCACATCACGTTGATCCTTAATGTTCCCTGTGATCTTTATATCCCCTTTCCAGAGGTTTGCCCATGCTTCATTATGTCGTTGAATAAGCCGATTTGTTCCTTCGAGCGAGGCAAAAATACTAAGACGTTCTGCTTCATTGCGGGGATCTGAAAATTGTGCACTGGAAGTCTCACTTCCGACAACATTGAATGTTATTGTTTGTCCCTTTTTAAGTTTTTTAGTGAATTGAATCAAATGACGGTTCTGATCCCATTCCTGGTGTATCAGATGTGGTTGTTTCATTCCCTCAAAAATATACGAACAGGAAGCTGCCACTGTAAGTTTACCCGTCGGACTTTTAGCTACCGATGTTAACAATGGAATTTCCCCGTGTGAATGGGTGATTTGTGAATAATAATTGTGTACGTCTTTTAAAATAGGCGGTGCTTCAATAGCATTTGACGGTGTAATAGTAATATCCTTGTGTGCCGTTATAGTCATTTGTATGAGGCTGGTAAACGGTAATTCCCGGAGTGCTCTCAATTTATAGGTAACCGATGCCTTATGCCCGATATCAAAATGCTCGATCAAAACGGCGTGTCTCATATCCATTGTTTGGGTGTAATTTGAGACATTATTCATGGATACATTTTGTCCATCCACAACTAACGACATATTGGCGAAACTGAAACCTTTGAGAATATTCGAAGTCCGGCCCCGTCCGTAATTATCATAAGCACCATTTAAAACCACATCCTTAACAGTCATTGGATTAGCTGAAGATACCAGTCCAATCATACCGTTACCGAGTGTAACACCGAAATAATTAGCCGGATTTATATGACCGGCCTTTATCAGCCAACCGGATTTTTTATCCTGTGCATATGACTGGCTCGATATAAAAAAAATGAACAATAGAACAAATAATGTTGCAAATAATTTACGCATGGGTCTGTTCACTATAGTATGTTAATATGTTTCATAAAATTCGGGCTGACAGTTTAAAACCTACCTGCCGATGGCATTAATATAAAAATGTATTCCCAAAAGCATATAGTAATAAATATTTTCACCTAATCAATCAACTTGTTTTGCTGTCCGAATACGGGATTTCTGTGTTAAAACAAAAAATAACAGAAGGCCCAATAAAAATATGCCGGCAGAAAACAATATCATATTCCCGTTAGGCTTTATTATGAGTACGGCACCTATAAATTGAACAATAATGATTATATAGAGGCCAATGGCAATAGTCATACGGTGCAGATTACTGATAACCCATGCGCCGAGCGGTGCACCAATCAATACGACCGGGATACACACTAACCAATATGAAATGGCGGCTGTTTGCATATCATGCAGGAAAAACATATGGAGAACCAAACCAAGAACAGCATTGGAAGTCATTAGAATGACTGAAGTTGGGGTAGCGATCTTTTCTGATAAATGATATTTCATCGTCACAAACGAAAAGCTGCATATGTCAATGCCGCTTCCAAAAACGGCACTTAGAATGCCCCCAATTATGCCTATAAATATTAATTCCGATTGTTGTCTTTTATTTAGAGAAGGGAGTATATCAACCGTATCCCTTTTATGAATATGATTTATTACATAAAGCGCGATACCGAAGCTTAACCAGAAGGAAACGAACATCATCTTAGCGTAAGCCGGTGGTACTAATGGAGCCACGTAATACGTTCCAAATATCATTCCCGCTACCCCGCCAACAGCTACCCACTTCATATAAGTGGTCTCAATCGGTATGCGTTTAGCGATAATCCAGAGAGAGGCTGAAGTCATCCCGATACTTTGAATAGCCAGGCTAAAATTACGCGCAACAGCCGGTGGGATATGAAAAATGAGAGTCATGGCAGGAAAAGCAACGGCTCCACCTCCTTCCGAACTGGCCCCGGCAACAAAGGAACCAACAACCATGGTAACCGACATAAACCAATTATGAAGAAACAAATACCAGCTATGGGCAAATTCCATATACAGAAACCAAATCAGATAGGTCAATCCAACAGGTACAAAAAACAGGAGTAATCCGGCGTTTATTTTTAACCTGTGTATATTGGATTCCGGCTCTTTCTTACGTTCAACCTTACCCGCAGTATTTTGCCTCATTCGTTATAAATATATCTTCTGTGTTTTTGAAATCTGATTGTCATAAACGCTTAAACGTATCAAACCCTTACCATTCTGATAATAATCTGATTTTATTAAGCATAAACAGACCATAAAATAGAATATTGGATCTATTTATCAAAGTATTTGTATATAAGTTTAGATATTATGACAGAAGATAGAACACGGAGTGCGAGATACTTTATTTCTTTGTTTCCCTTCGACTTATTTCCATGCCCCCAGAATGAGCCCCATCACCGTAAAGGAGACAGCCCAATAGCCACCATTAATGAAAATATATTTCCAGGAACGTTTTTCAAACAGGCTATGTACACCAATGGCCAGGAAAATCCATCCGAAACCTGTTAAGAACCCATAAAGAGCACCCATTTTCCAGTCAATCGACGGATCGTTTAAAAACATCGCCAGATTATAGGCCATAACTAATTCAAAAATAAATGCTATACCAAAGGTTTTGAACATATTACTTTGCTGAATTTTTTCCTCCGTCAAACCGACCAACGACATCCAGGTTTTCCCGAAAAGCGGCCCGTACCACAGCCATCCGATCACAAATGTAGAAATAGCAGCTACTAAAACGGCCCATATATTAAATGTTGACATAACCTAATCCCTCCACTAATTTTTTTATTTATTCATCAATGATATAAATTACTAAATATATAAATGACAATTATTTTCATCTAGCATGGTACAAACTATCATGCTAAGAACCAGATAATTTATAGATGGACAACTCTGTTATCGTCTCAGGTCGTCAGTCATCAGTCGTTGTCCATCCCTAAAATAGCCTGCCCGTTTTTATGATTATGAACCCGGATGACATTAGGATGGAAATTATTTTAAAACCAATTAACTTATTGGTTAGAGATAGAATTCAAATTTGGAGATCATACCTCTAAAAAGAGCACCTGAGCAGCCCCAAATCGAATGTTACCTATCTATGATATGGGCTAATAGCATAATCACCAATTCGATGTCATACCCGGCTTGATCGGGTATCCAAAAAGATGCTGTTTTAGTTTACAAACAAGCCGTACCGATTTATATATGCAGAATATGATTAGTTCATCTCCTGTTTGAACGGTCAAGTTTTACCAGGAAAGGACACGTCTCATAAAAAAATGAATCTTTCTCAATTTTTGCTACAAATTGAAAATCAGGTAGCGGTCTAATTTGATTACTCAAAGTTATACAGCCTGTATACAAACTAATTCAATGAGCTATTTCTGTTTATGATTACGTAATATTATTAAATGGGGTAAACAGATTTAAAATCATAACATAATTGGTCAGCATTATTATGGGTTATTCAAAAAAGGTTATCACTGCAATCCTGGTTGTAATCATATCATTATTAATAGGATGTTCCTCCACAAAAAAACTGGCATTAAGCAAAAAATGGAGTCATAATTTTGATTGGAGCAAATATACCAGAGTCGATGTAACCCCCAGCGAACATATACTGGTTCAAAACAAACAGGATTATCTCCTTTATGATGGGAAAAGCGGGAGACTTAATGCTAAATTTATACATAAGGAAAAAGGTTTCCTGGCAAAAATGGGAAACAGTATAAAAAAACAGGTAGATAAAGATGTGTTGGGAAAAAGGGAAGCACAATTCAAATATTACTATAAAGATTTACCCGGGTCGAATGCCATCTTATTGTTTGATCGGAAGAATAATAAAACGGTTAAATGTATTAACCTGAATACAGGTAAAATAAACTGGGCATCAGATAATTATAAGTGGAACCTCAAACAATACAATCAAGCAGGTAACCTGGCAGTCAGAAAAGCTTTTAAAG
>DATFMH010000063.1:0-80600 GCA_035267045.1 Balneolales bacterium | reverse complement strand
AGTTAATTTTAACTCTTTGCAAATTGAAAATTTAAAATTTGATGATCTAAATCAACTCATCGCAGATAAGAGTTTTGAAGTAGATCAAAATAAATTACCCAAAGAAGGTTGGACACTTATTGATGAATCAGCTCAAAAGCTTTTGGAAAAACTGAAAAATGTAGGAATGCCATTACATGAGTATGTAGGTGGTAAAATATATCGGGGAATTTTAACCGGATTAAATGAAGCTTTTGTTATCGATGAAAAAACCAAAAATCATCTAATTTCAGAGGATCCCGATAGTGCTGAGCTAATAAAACCATTTTTAAGAGGAAGAGATATAAAACGTTATGAAAAACCCATTTCAGGAAATTATTTGATATTCACTAAAAGAGGAATTGATATTAAACAATATCCTGCTATTCTCAATTATTTAAAAAAATTTAAGACCAGATTAGAACCGCGGCCAACTGATATATCTTCAATAGAATGGAAAGGAAGGAAACCAGGTAACTATAAATGGTATGAGATACAGGATGCTATTGATTATTATGAAGAATTTGAAAAGCCTAAAATAATTATACCTGCAATTACAACATCCGCTAATTATACCTTGGATAATAAAAATATCTATTCAAATGATAAAACAACAATAATTTCAAAATATGATAGATATTTACTCGGAGTTTTAAATTCAAAACTGTCTGATTTTATCATTGCAAATATTTCATCAACCAAACGTGGTGGTTATTTTGAATATAAACCTATGTATGTAAAACAAATACCTATTTTTAAAGCTATACTAGAAAAGCGAAATGAAATAGAATCACTTGTCGACCAAATACTCAATCTAAAACAAAATGATTCAGACGCTGATACCTCTAATCTTGAGTCAGAAATCGACCAAGTCGTATATAAATTATATGGTTTAACGGAGGAAGAGATCGCTATCGTAGAAAAAACCATTCAAATGTAAAAAATAATAAAGGCACAAAATTCACTTTTACCGATATGAGAGACAAATTCATTCATTCCGGTTTTGATTCATTTGACGGTAAATATCGTAAGGGCATAGAACAGCAAAGAATTATGCGAGCTATGTCAGAAAGACTTTTACTACACCGTATGGGCATTGATTACCATGATACCCATCTTGGAATGAATGACGTATAAACAACGTTCCCTCACCCTAAATCCCTCTCCCCGGGGAGAGGGACAGAATCGATCCCGATCGATTCAGGGAGAGGGCACAAAGCTTTGTATTTCACTTCCTTAATGTGCAGGATGTACCGTCTTTCCACCAACAGAAAAGAAACCATCTACGGCAATTATTACACCGGCGACTATACCATTTAACGATAATCCGGAGCCCGTTAATAAATCGGGGATAAAGGCACTGATAAATAACCAGAGACCCATTATCCCGGCGATCCATCCATATTCTTTCTTTTCATTGATTGATGAAAAACCAAGGAAGGCGATTACGGCACCGCAAATGACATTGCTCCATTGAATAAATGGCGGTGTAAAAAACAGTAAAGCACTCACAATAATCCATAATCCCAAAATCCCAATTATCCAGCTTGTAAATTTCATTTTACCCTCCTCCCAGAGGATTTATAGGTATACCTTATATAATTGTAAAACATAAAAGCCTTCATAAAAATTCTTACAAGATTAATAAAATTAAATATTTAAAATTTTTTATTGAATTTTCATAAAGTTAAGTAATGTGACTGATCAGAAATGTTAATACATGATTTGATGTGGTCTTTTCGTCTTTAACCCGGATAGGGCACATAAGGTTTAATTCATAACAAGTAAAATATAGAATGGGAGTTATGGGAATGCTACGAAATACCAGTGTATCATTATTTGTACTATCTTTTTTGATCCTCATTTCTTGCAAGTCAAAGGATATGAAAAAATCTGATCCCTCAGATACGGAACAAACGATGCAGGAAATGGTTAAAACCGGTATTGTGAATATTACAGCACAAGACTATAAATTCCTGTTGCCGGATACGATTCCTTCAGGTTGGACAAATATCAGGTTTCATAATAATGGCAAAGAAACACATTTTTTCATGCTTAATAAAATACCCGATGGCATAACATTTAATGAATATCTGAATGCATTACAGCCACCTTTCGATAACGTTATAAAAGCACTGAGAGACAGTGGTATTACACAGCAGGAAGCCGGTGAAAGATTGATGGCTCAAATGCCAACATGGATTTCAAAAGTACAAACAATGGGTGGCTCCGGACTTATAGAACCGGGAAGTACTAACGATTTTACTTTGAAGCTAACGCCCGGGAATTATGAAATGGAGTGTTACATATTCACTCCTAAAAATGCACCTCATTATGAATTGGGTATGACATCTCATGTCATTGTCTCCGATGATTCTACACACATGACTCCACCGGAAGCGGATATCAATTTAACTTTGTCGGATCATAAAATTATCCCGGATGTTGAACCTACGGCAGGAGAACATATTGTAGCTGTTCATTTTAAGGATCCTCAACCATTCGGTTTGGGGGATGATATTCACCTGGTTGAATTAACGGATACTACAGATATGGATAAAGTGATTGAATGGATGAACTGGATGAATAAAGACGGATTCACAGCTCCCGCACCTGCACGGTTCCTGGGTGGTGTTCAGGAAATGCCTCAGGGCTATACGGAATATTTTAAAGTGAATTTTAAACCCGGTAACTATGCATGGATAGCCGAGTCGTATGCCAGCCAGGGAATGGTGAGTAAATTTAGTATCGATTAGCCCGATAAATATAATTAACCGAACAATTATTAATTTACGGGTAAGAAAAAAGCCCCAAAGTTAAAAAAAGGGGCTTTTAATTTAATTAAACTACAAATGACATAAATCAGTTTTTGGCTTCACTCGCAGCCGTTAAATTTTTGAAAGAAATATATGCTGCAAGCAGAGCAATAATCAGACTCAGATAACCGCCTATAATATTAAATGCCATTACCATCGTCCAGTAGTAAATAGTGAAAGCCAAAATTGATAACCATAATCCCAAAAGGAATAGTTGTTTGAACATATCACCTTTCAATTCAGCAAGCCATAAATTAAAGAATACAATGACAAAGGCCAGCGTAACCCAACCACTATAAGCAGGAACCATGTGATTCGAAGCATTTGCGTTCATGAAATAATATGCCAGGGAGAAATAAACGCCACCTAAAAACACAAATAAAGTCCCCTGGATTTTATCCTTATTCATAAAAGAAAAAACACCGGAAACCGGGACTAAGATACCCCCAATGAATAAGAGAAAAACCACTCCAATATAGGGTACCGGTGGAGCAAACCATCCTGCGTCAACCAAACCTGTTATCCACGAAGCAATAAAAATACACGCATATCCAAGAGCTGTTGAATCAGCTACTTTATTATTCATGATGACTCCTTTTTGTTAAAATGAACTATTGTATATAACATGTTGATATACAATTATATACTGACAACCATATCTAAATAAATATACTTGTTCAATATTTCAAATTAATTTTAAGTCAAGCATTTAAATTAATATGATATATGTCTAAGAGCATTTAATTATACAATTAGTACTCTCGGAAGCTCTAATAATTTCAATAGGAACGGCAGTTAGTGCAGGCAGGATTGGACTTCTATTTCAGTTATTAAGATGTCAAGAGGGGGGATTATATATTAGCTATCAATGACATAAATTAACCTGAATTTGATATAATTAAACCATTAGGATATAGACAGTAGTCGATTTGTAATGATGAATTAGGTGTCTAACCCAAGCTTCTGTTTTCATTTATCTTTTGTTTAATTATGAAAACAGATCATAGCATCCGGACAACTACCGTCTACGCCTGTCTGCCGGCAGACAGGGTCTATCGACCATCGCCATCGTTATATTTGGAACTATTGGTCCATAACATTACTAATGTCGACTCATTTTAAATTATGGTTCACCATATATCCAATTTTAAATGTCCGTTAGCAAAGAAAGTCGAATTGCTTCACAAAAATACTTGCTTTGTGGCATTTGATGCAATTAGATAATATGGAAACATCCCGGATTAATTTCCGCGATTTTATAACTACAACAAATTATTATATCGTTTCATCTCTAACTGGTTGAAAAACAAAATCGTCTAACTGTTCGGCTGTTATTTCTTCCAATTGGCGTTTTCTTGTTTCCACTCCATAGAATATGATAGCAATAGCGGCAAGAAATAACGGTATGGCACCAATGAGTGCTGTCGAGGCAATGGAAGGTGGTGCCACAGCCACAACCACAAGGGCTATTATCAATACACCTCCAAATTTACTAAATCCGGCTACAAGTCCGCTGCCACGAGATCGTATCCGGGTTGGATAAATCTCAGCTGCATAAGCCGAAAGAATAGAGATCACTGAACTAATGCCCCATATTGGAATAATTAATAATACATATAATAAAATATGATGATCCACTATTGACTTTCCGGCGAAAATAAATCCCAGCATAGAGGCTGCCGTTAACAGGGTAAGTAAAATGATCGTTTTTTTACTGCTCCAGAAACCGTACATCCAGGCCACCAGGAAGTTCAGTGGGAAACCTATTAATGCGGCGTTTCGCAATAGTTTAAATGAGCCGGCTTCACTAAATCCGAGATGCTGCAGGTTGGACGGTATCCAAAGTTCAAATCCGAATTCAACAAATCCTCCGCCAAGTGCCAGAATGGCAACGGTTGTAGTGATTCCAAGATAGGGTGGTTTGAACAATTGACGAAACTGATCTTTAATCTTTGTTTCAACCGTCTTAGTCAATGCTTCTTCTTTTACTGCAACGGCACCAAATCGTTTCATGACCTCCTGCGCTTCCTTAAACCGGCCATTATTCAGAAGATATCGCGGCGATTCGGGTATCCAGCGATTTAATAGAATTAGCATGAAACCCGTCGGGAAACCTATGAGCCATAGAATTCGCCACGTATAATGCGGAACAAGCCAGGATGCCAGGGCACTTGTTAAAATATAGGCGCCGGCCACGTCTCCTCCAATGAGAACCATAAGCCAGCCGCGATGCCTTGCCGGTATACTTTCAGCCATAAGTGTAAACATGATCGGAAGCATTCCGCCAACTCCCCATCCCATAACGAGGCACATAATACAATTCATCCAGAATTCCGGCATGGATCCACATGCACTAGTCGCTATAAATGTGACTCCGGCCATAAGGATCGACGAACGTCTTCCGATTTTATCTCCTAACCATCCCCAAAGAAAAGAACCAATAACAGTGCCTGTTATGCCGGATAAGGGTAACAGGGCAACGGGAATTGTTCCACCCGGATGAACAGGTGATCTGAGTCCGTATTCCCTGGCCATACCCGGAACAACAAACGACAGGATTGTTGGTTTCATCACATCGAGCGTGATTGCGATGGCCATTACTAATAATAGTCCGACGTGAGTTGGATTAATAGGCGCGTCATCCAGTGACTTGACCTTAAGGTTATATTCGTTTTCATCTTTTCCAACTGATGGGGGAATCAAACTGTAGAGCGTTGTAAATAGCCCGAATAATACCATGCCCATTCCGAACATCATTGTTGAGCTCATGGAATGCCCGGCAAGGCGATAGCCAATATCACCTGCATTAATATACATCGGGAGCTGAAGCCCCACACCGATAGAAACGGAAAGGAAACCAATCCAGAAGGCAATTTTGCTTCTGAACATAATATTCTCCTTAATCCGGGGGAGTTTAACGGAAGTCATAGTAAACCTGGGTTATCATTGTAAAAAGGAAAATCCCTTATCCTTCTTGCTACTATTTTAGCAGAACCTGAGAAATTAAATATAATGAAAGATTTGAGAGATCAAATTTATATATGTATATGTTTTATACCTGGCAAAGGAATCCCTTCAGTGATCAATTTGGACCGAGATACCCCGGATTTTAATGAGGCAGCCGTATTGTTTGTAAGCTTTATAAATTCAGGTTTCGGTTTAAAAATTATTCTTTCGCGCTCTTGATAAAAGCGTCCATGATATTTATTGGTATCGGGATAAATGTAAATGTATTGTTATCCCCGCTCATTTCACTCATCGTTTGAAGGAAACGGATCTGTAATGCGGCAGGTACAGCCCCAATCATTTTACCGGCTTCAACGAGTTTCTCGGCAGCCTGAAATTCACCTTGTGCAGCGATGATTTTTGCTCTTCTCTCTCTTTCCATTTCAGCCTGGCGAGCCATTGCCCGCTTCATGGTATCGGGAAGTACGACGTCTTTAATTTCCACAGAAGTTACCTTGATTCCCCACGGATCTGTCTGTCGATCTAAAATATCCTGGATTTTCAGATTGATTTTATCCCGTTCGGCCAATAATTCATCGAGTTCAACCTGGCCGAGGACACTTCGAAGTGTTGTCTGGGCAAAAAGGGATGTGGCTTCAAGAAAACGTTCCACTTTTACAATAGCAGCTTCGGCGTCCACGACCCTGAAATAGGTAATGGCATCCACATTAACCGTTACGTTATCACGGGTAATGACTTCCTGTTTGGGTACATTAATAGTGAAAATCCGCATATCCACTTTCACCATCCTGTCGATGAATGGGATAAGCATTACTAAACCGGGTCCCTTGGCGCGTAATAACTTACCAAGCCGAAAAATGACTCCCCTTTCGTATTCCCGTAGAATACGCAGCATTTGGGGAAGTACGACAACAAGCAATACTACAACAGTAACGATCCAAATAATTAAATTGGTCAGTTCATCCGCTTCATTCATTTTCACTCTCCGTTTTTTTTAATGGCTCAACCTTCAACTTCAATCCTTTGATTTCTCTGACGATGCAGGTTTCCCCTTTTTTAATTTTTTCATCACTGAATGCCTTCCAGTTTTCTCCTTCAATAAATACTCTGCCGCCCTGCTCATCTACATTAGTTAAGGCAAGCGCTTCCTCATCCATCATCGATTCTTTTCCCGACTTAATCTTCATAAATTGTGAGCGTATTCCGGCACTGACAACAAATACAAAGAAAAGTACGGTAATGATGGTTGCCGGAATAAGAAAAGTCCAGGAAATACGGAACATGCTGGGTAAATCCTCAAAAAGCATAAATGAACCGATGAAGAATGCAATAGCCCCTCCGGCTGTCAATAGCCCGAAAGTAGGAGTAAAAGCCTCCAGGACAAAAAGGATGATGGCGAGCCCGATAAGAGCGAAACCGGCGATATTAATTGGCATTGCGGCTACTGTGTAAAGTAAAAGAATCAAAGCAATAGCCCCGGTAACACCGGGGAATATGGCTCCGGGATTGCTTATTTCACCCAAAATGCCATAAATAGCCACGATCATCAGAATAAACATTACTTCCGGACGAAAAAGGAATCCCAGGAGACGTTCACTCTGAGTCATTTTGACTGGAACAATTTCAGCATTTCTTGTTTGTAAAATTTCACCGTCTACTTTTTTCCCGTCAATCTTTTGGAGCAGGTCGGGAATATCATCAGCAATAAGATCGATGACATTGATTTTCAGAGCTTCTTTAGCCGTGATTGAGGCACTTTCCCGCACAGCCGACTTCGCCCATTGTACGTTCCGGTTTCGTTTATTAGCAATACTCTCTATGTAACTCTCGGAATAGTTGACAAGTTTTTCTTTCATGACGCTGTCTACCTGCTGTGTTCCTCCAATCTGAACGGGATGGGCCGCCCCTATATTCGTAGCAGGCGCCATTGCCGCAATATGAGCGGCAAGCGTGATAAAGGTTCCGGCGCTTCCGGCTGTGGCCCCTTGTGGAGCTACATAAACGACAATAGGAACCTTGGATGAAAGAAAAGCCTTGACGATATCTTTGGTCGATTCAAGCAACCCCCCGGGAGTATCCAATTCAATGATCAGGCATTGTGCCTGTTTTTCTTCCGATAATTTAATCCCGCGAGAGATATAAGAATAGGTCGTCGGACCAATGGCACCATCTATCTCTATTACATTGACAAACGGTTTATCAGTTTGCAATTTGGCTGGAAATAAGCTTAGTAAGCTTATAATTATTAAAAACGTAACGTTTCTCATATTTATAAAGTTATGAGAAACATAATTTTATACAACTATTACCTTATTTGATAAGAAAATTTATCATTTAATTAACAAAAGTCATTTAATCCTGAATTTTTAATCGTATGCATCACAAGTATTTTTATATAAGAGTTTTTGGGCTATATTCGATCAAATCAACATTAAATGAGTTTTTATAATGAAGAAAACGTTGGCTCTCATACTTTTTATTTTTTCTTGTTTCCCATTACATGCGCAACAGTTACCTCCCATGCAGCATGCTCCCAACAGAACATTTCATATGACGCATATCCGTTTAAAGTTACGTTTTGACATGCAAAAAAAAGCGGTGACAGGAGAAGTGGCCGAAACGGTTGTTCCTTTGCGGGTAAATATGGATTCCCTGCGGTTAAATGCTGTTGGTATGCAAATCCGTGGGATCAGGATGAAGGGCCAAACATTGAACTATCGCTATGATGGTAAAATCTTAACAATTGCATTGGGGCATCAGTATGGATTGCGGGATACGTTGACATATATCATCCAATATTATACGCAGCCGGAAAAAGGATTGACATTTATTACGCCTGATAAGGCATATCCTGATCGTAATCCCGAAGTGTGGAGTCAAAGTGAAATGGAAGATGCGAGATACTGGTATCCCTGCCATGATTACCCCGACGATTTTTCAACCAGCGAGATGATCGTTACGGTTCCGGATGACTGGCAGGTTATTTCGAACGGTGCCCTGAAAAGTGTTAATGTGCAAAAAGCCGATCATGAAGCGACTTTCGATTGGGTGGAATCGAAACCACATGTCGTTTATCTGAATTCGGTTATTGCCGGTAAATTTAAAAAGTTCACCGATCATTATGGCAAGATTCCCATTTATTATTATTCGGATCCGGGATATGGAGATAAGATCAAAAAGAACTTTTCCAAAGAACCGGATGTACTCAAATTCTATTCCAATTACACGGGTATTCCATATCCATGGGAGAAGCTGGCTTTAACTACCGTTTCTGATTTTATCTGGGGTGGTGAGGAGAATGTCACAGCTATAACACTGGAAGATAATACGCTACACGGACCAAATGCCGAACCTCAGGTAAACAGTACAAGTTTGATTGCGCATGAATCGGCACATCAGTGGTTTGGTGATATGGTCACTTGCCGCTCCTGGGCTCAATCATGGCTAAACGAAGGCTTTGCGACATATTTTGAAGCGTTGTATACCGAGCATAATCTGGGTAAGCCGGCTTTTCAATATGAAATGCATCAAAATCATCAAAGTGTGATTCGTGCCGATCACCAATGGCGGAAACCGACTGTTTATCACCGTTATAATGCCCCGGTCGATATGTTTAGCACCTACATTTATCCACGGGGAGCTTCGATGCTTCATATGTTGCGTGGTTTCCTGGGGGATTCTTTGTTCAGGAAGGCTATTCATCATTATGGAGAACGATATAAATTTAGAAATGCCGATACACACGATTTTGCTAATGCCATTCGTGAGGCCACCGGTTATAATATGAACTGGTTTTTCAAAGAATGGCTTTATAAAGGTGGCCACCCGGTATTTGATGTGGACTATCACTATGACGATGCAAACCACTCTCTTCAATTGCACGTAAATCAAACACAGAAGGTCGACAGCCTGACTCCCGTTTATAAGATGCCGGTACATATTCAGATCGTTACACCTGACAAAAAAATTGAGAGGCAGGTTTGGATTCATTCAAAATCTAATACATTTACATTTTTAGATATTAAAACAAAACCGTTAATGGTGAATTTTGAT
This sequence comes from Balneolales bacterium, assembly GCA_035267045.1. Taxonomy (GTDB): domain Bacteria; phylum Bacteroidota; class Rhodothermia; order Balneolales; family DATFMH01; genus DATFMH01. Next base: position 70,746 of record DATFMH010000063.1, on the reverse strand, counting down.
CAGGGACATTGGCTGTTGGATGAAGTTCATTTCAATAAATCGGTTGATGAACTGGTATATCAACTGCAAAATGATTCGGATGTTGTCGGACGTTTATGGGCGTCTGATCAACTTATCCAAAAGAAACATCACAATGTTGCACCGGCTTTAATAGTTGCTTTGAAAAATGACCCGTTTTATGGAATAAGGGCTCATTGCGCTCATCTGCTTTCAAATTATGATCAAAATGCATCCGTAGAAAAAGCATTGATTGAAGCGACCGGGGATAAGGATAAAAGAGTTGTTCAGGCGGCATTTCAGTCACTTGGGTCATTTAAAGGTTCTAATATCGAACGATTAATGTCCGGTGCATACAGCAGGGACCATAATTATTATGTGAGAGCCGCCATATTATCGTCACTTGCAAAGATAAATGCCAAAAAATCCCGTAAACTGCTGAAAAAAGCGTTACATACACCGTCGCATGCAAATATTATACAGCGCACGGCATTACACGCCATCACTCAAACTGATCCCGATTGGGCGTATACGGAAGCGGTAAAATTTTCTGCTTACGGACAGCCCAACAACCTGAGAGTTCAGGCCGTTTCCATGCTTATTTCGACAAAGCCAGGGAAAAAAGAAACTCTGAAATTACTCGAAAAATATGTCAATGATCCGTACATATGGGTGAGGCGTGTGGCTATCATGGGATTAGGTAGAATAGGAAACCCATCTGTAATCCCGTTATTGAAAAAAAGGATTAAGCAGGAGCCGGACGGCAGGATACGCCAGGCAGCACGTAGTGCCATTAATGAAATACAGCAAAGAGATTAAAATAAAAAGCCCTTCAACATTTGAAGGGCTTTTATTTTTTACCGGCAGTATAAGAAGCTGGACCAGAAAAGCTTATTTAAGCAAAATCATTTTACGTGTTTGCATGAAATCACCGGCTTCAAGTCTGTAAAAATAGATTCCGCTTGAAAGATTATTGGCATTAAAAGAAACAATATGTGATCCGGCACTTTGGCGACTATTAATAAGTGTAGCAATACGTCGCCCTGTTATATCATACACAGATAAACGTACATTTTGTGGTGTTGTTAATTCATAAGCAATTTGTGTCGATGGATTAAACGGATTTGGAAAATTTTGGTTTAAAGTGATCGCATCGGGAATATTAACATGTGATTTTTCTACCGGAGTCGGAACAGCATCGGGCCTGGTTGAGGTATATTCATATATTTGTTGCGACAGGTTTTCCCAATTACCGGAATAGTAGACCTGATCCAGTATTTCTGAAAGGTCATTATCCGAATTGTATGTAAATTGAGTGCGGTATTGATGAGTCCATGTAATCATATTTTGATTCCAGGCTTGGGTTAACCATAATGTCCATTGATTTTGTGCATTATAGGACAATTGAGTCCGGCTTTGGTTTTGCCAATTAGCACCATCCCATTTTTCCTCTAAATACTCGGTATTGTTTCCCTGGTTATCATAAGAATAGGTATACCTGTTTTGGTTGTTGAATTTGCTTTGAGTGCTATTCCATTTTTGATAAATTTCCTGGTTAATCTTGCCTGAGTTAGTATAAGTATATTGGTACCGTTCCTGGTTTGTCCATTGATTTCCATCCCATTCCTGGTATACTTCTTCCGTATTGTCTCCATTGCTGTTATAGGTATATTGGTACCTGTTTGTATTCATCCAGGTATTTCCCAGCCAGAATTGGTCAATTTGTTCTGATAATTGATTTTGGTTGTTATACATATATTGTTCTCTGGTCTGATTTTGCCACTGCGTACCATCCCACATCTGATACATATTTTGAGACTTTTTGCCAATTGCATTAAAACCGTATTGATATCTGTAGATATTCATCCATTGGGTAGTATCCCAATATTGAACGACCGTTTCAGTACGTTTTTTTTGGGTATCGTACTGATGCATATACATGTTCAAGTGTTGCCATTGATTACCTGTTGAGTCCCACAATTGACCAAGTTCTTCTTTTTTGGTACTGTCTGTATTATAGGAATAGTAAGTACGAAGTTGGTATTTCCAACGTGCTTGTAACGAATCCCATTTATTAAACTGATTGTAGTGCAACCATAAGTTATTGGTTAACACAGGTCTTAATTCATTACTATTATTATTGGTTGTGGGTTCCACACGGTAATTTTTCAAGTAATTATTTATTGTTTTTTGTTGTTTGATAATTTTATTCCTGAAGTCCTGATCAGCTGTATTTTGTGCCCGGATCGTTTGAACGGGAATAGTAAACAGTACTATAAGAACCAGTAAATGCAACTTGTAAATATTTTTCATAGTTCTCTCTCCTAATAGTTATTATTATGCAATTGTATATGTGATCATGAACAGCCTGGAATAAAATGTTAAAACGATAAAAAGCTCTATTCATCGGAGGTTCATGTAATTATCTACTTATATGTATTAATAATGGTGTTTTAAAAACAGTTAAGTCTGATTAATTCATATTATTTAATGATCCGTGATTTTATAGGATGGGGAGATGAGATGTATAAAAAAGATTTCAATACTGATTCATTACAGGGTTTTTATGTGAGCTTAGGATATTTTTAGGATCTTCAGGTAAAATGATTCCGAATTAAATTCTAAATCTTTAGAATAAATCATTATAATTAGTCAAGTAGACGTAATTATACGAGGTTCTTATGCCTGATCCCGATAAAAAGATCTTAATTGTAGAAGACAATATGTTGTTATCGTTGGTTTATGAGCGGCATATTGAAAATCTTGGTTACCAAATATTAGATAAATTGGTGGATGGGGAGAAGGCTGTAGAAATAGTCAGGGATCAAGAACCTGATCTTATTATCATGGACATTATTCTTGAAGGACGTATTGATGGAATTGAAGCAATGAGGAAGATACGTGAATTCTCAGATGTACCCGTTATTTATATAACCGGAAATTCAGATAAGACACATCTTGATCGTGCATCGGAGACGAAGTTTATTGATTACCTGGTGAAGCCCATTACGCGTGAAGACTTACGTTTATCTATCGAAAAGACCTGGGAATAATGTAATTTAATCTTCACAGATAGTGATCGGGTTATTTGAAAAGAACATACATAATTAATGGGGTTTTATATTTTCCCATTAAATGATGTGGATCATTGTTGCGAATATCGAACACCGTGTTCATAACAATTCTTCTATTTTATAAATTAAATTATTATTGTAGAACGAGTTAGGTTGTCGGCAGAATGCTTTTCTAATTATTACAAGTACTTAAAACTTTGGTTATGCTTTTCGAATACAATCCAATTCCTATCTGGATATATGATGTAGAAACATGGTTTATCAGTGATGCTAATCGTGCCGCACAACACCGTTATGGGTATGCTTTGGATGATTTCAAAAAAATGACCATCAGGGAATTATTTCCGGAAAATGAATTTAAAAAAATTGAGCAGGCTCTTAAACATAGTACGAATGGCAAGAAGACTATAGGAATATGCGAGAGTATCACGAATAAGGGTGAATCAGTATTCGTTGAAATTAGTGATCGGGCTTATGAAAATTCTGAAAATAAAAGGTTGCTCCTGGCGCATGATGTTACCAATCATGTGCAATTGGAAGAAAAATTAAGCAAGGCCTACCAGCAACTTAGTTTTCATGTCAATAATAGTCCGCTTGGATTTCTTGAATTGGATAATAACCTGAAAGTTAAGAAATGGTCAAAAAAATCAGAGGAAATATTCGGATGGACATTTGATGAAATTAAGGGGAAGAAACTTAACGAGTTCAATTTCGTTTTTGAAGGGGATGAAAATTTTGTTCTGCCTTTATTAAGTGATTTGGCTTCCGGACAACGGACAAGTGCCATTGTACAAAATCGTAACAGAACCAGGAACGGTGAAATTCTCATTTGTGAATGGTATAACTCGGTGTTATTCGACGATGATGGCAATCTGGTCTCCATTCTTGGACAGGTACAGAATATCACTCAGCAGCATAAAAACGAGTTTCTGATTTTGGAGCAAAAACGGATACTTGAAATGATCGCTTCAGGTGAAGGACTGAAAGAGATCTTACATCAGATCATTTTTCTTATTGAGAAGAATACCAATAATGCTCATTGTTCTATTTTGATACGGGATAATGAGGGGAAATTACGTCTTGGAGCAGCGCCTGGCTTTCCCGAAGAGTTAAACAATATGATAGACGGCATCGAAATAGGGCGAGGAAACGGGGTTTGTGGCCACGCCGCTTACACAGGTGAGGAAGTATTGGTTGATGATTTTGATTCTGATCCTCTTCTAAAGGATTGGCAGGCAGCCGTTAAAATAGTTAAAGAATCAGGGTTAAATGTATGCAGGTCAACGCCTGTTTTTTCTTCTGATGGAGAAGTAATTGGTACTTTTGCTTTCTATTATGAACACGTTTCGGATATACATATAGAATTTCATGATATCGTTAGGATTGGTACAAATCTGGCAGGCATTGCGATTGAACGTGATCGTCATCAGGAAATCCTGGCTGAAAGCGAGACTAAATTCAAAACGGTTTTTGAGTATGCGAATGATGGCATATTTATAATGGATGATGATCGGTATGTAGATTGTAACAGGCGCGTACTTGAGATGTTCGGTTGTTCCAAGTCGGAGATATTAGGGAAATGCCCTGCAGATTTCTCCCCTAAGAAACAGAATGACGGCCGTCTGTCCAAAGAAAAAGCCCTTGATAAAATAAATAATGCCCTTAATGGGAAACCACAATATTTTACATGGACTAACCTAAAAGCAAGTGGGGAGCCTTTAGAGGTCCAGGTTAGTCTGAACCGTGTTCCTATTGGTGGCAAATTTTATATACAGGCAATCGTTCATGACATTACCAAAGAGAAGCTAGCGGAATATGAATTATTGCAAAACCGCCAACGCTTGTCGAAACTACTTGAGAATCTCCCGGGCATGGTTTATCGATGTCGCAATGACCGTGACTGGACCCTCGATTTTGTAAGCGAAGGATGTTATGAGCTGACTGGATATACCGTTGACGAGCTAATGGATGATGAATGGCGAAGATTTTCGAGCCTCATATTACCTGAAGACAGGGAGCAAGTATGGCAAGATGTGCAGGATGCCTTAAACAAGAATCAACCTTATGAGCTTGAATATCGCATTAGAACAAAAAGTGGTGATATAAAATGGGTTTGGGAAAAAGGCAGTAGTATTTTTCTGCCTGATAAAAAGGATATAAATCTGGAAGGGTTTATAACCGATATAACTGACCGGAAAAAAGCTGAACGGAATATAATGCGATCACTGGAAGAAAAGGAAGTTTTATTATCGGAGATACATCACCGTGTAAAAAATAACCTGGCTGTTATATCCGGCTTATTACAGCTTCAGGCATATAATGCAAAAGATAGTGATGTGCAGGATATTCTCTATGAGAGTCAAAACAGGATACAATCGATAGCCATGATACATGAAAAATTGTATCAGTCCGATACATTTGCCCATATTGAACTAAAGAATTATATAAGCGATCTGGTCAATAACATACGTAATACATACAATAAGAAGAATATAAAAATTACTATTGAGGCCGATGAAATATATTTGAACATTACCGAGGCTATTCCTTGCGCACTCATATTAAATGAGTTGATTGTAAATGCATTTAAACACGCTTTTAAAAAGATGCAAAAAGGGCGGGTTACTATTGAAATGGCACAGTCTAAAGGCTATATTAATTTGAAAGTTCGGGATAATGGTGTGGGTCTTCCCGATGATTTTGGCATGGTCAGCAAGAAAGCACTGGGCATGACATTAATTAAAACATTAGTAAAACAACTGAATGCGGAACTTGAAATAAATCAGCAAAAGGGTACGGAGTTCAGTATCCTTTTTAAAACAGATTAAAAGCATTCAGTTGTAGGGTAAATTATTAAGGTATCAAAATGTGTGTGGATACGAATATTGTGGATACTTCTACAAAAGGTATCGTTATTGTGGAAGATAATATGTTGCTCGCATTAGTGTATGAGATTCAAATAAAGAAACTCGGTCATAATATTTTAGGTAAATATCCTGATGGTGAATCGGCTATTGAAGCAATAAAAATGATGAACCCGGATCTGGTTATCATGGATATTATGCTTGCCGGTAAAATAGATGGTATTCAAACAATGGAAAGGATTCGTGAGTTTTCAAAAGTTCCTGTCATTTATATAACCGGCAATTCCGATGTATACCATTCGAAAAGGGCAAGAAAAACGAATTACATCGATTACCTGATAAAACCTGTACCTAATAAGCTTTTATCAATCTCGATACAAAAGGTGTTTAACTGATTTTGGTGAGTAACGTTATAAATAGCTGATATTATTATTATTTAATCAACAACATTTTCTTTGTAATGATATTGTTGCCTTCCTGTAAGCGATAAAAATAGACACCGCTTGATAAATTATTTGCCCGGAAAGTAATAAAGTGGCTACCCGAAGCCTGGAAACTATTTATAAGTCGAGCTACAATTTTACCTGTTACATCGTATATATCGAGGTGAACCAGACCCGGTGTGTTTAAGTCATATCGTATTTGTGTGGCCGGATTAAATGGATTGGGATAGTTTTGATATAAGGATGCATGTATAGGTATTTCAATATTATTTCGTTCTATCGGCGTAGGCAATTCCCCAGGGCGCGTACTGGTGTAAAAATTCTGAGTACGGAAATAATTTACCCAAATATCTTTATTCCAGTTTTGCTCTGATACTTCAATCGCGTTATCATTAGAGTCATATGTAAGCAAATAGCGATAATCATTGATCCATTTGGTATTGGCGGCGTCCCAGTATTGCCCGTTTAATTTTGTTCGCCTGTTAACGGAATCATAATTAAAAAGTATGTGATAATAAAGTCCCCATTCAGTTGAATACCAGGTTGATAAAGTCCATTCACTCCATTCATTATTTGATCCGAATTTATATTCAAATAAGTAGCTGTTGATCCAACTTGAGCCATTCCAATCCTGATCTGTTTCTTTTATGAGATGACCTTCCGGATCATATTTAAATAAGCTTTTGGAATAGTTTACCCATACTTGAAAAAACCAGTCCAGTGCGGTCTGTGTTATCCGTTTTCCGGAGGCGTCATATTCATACTCAATCTTGCCGTCATTTTGCCATTGGACACCATTCCAAAACAAATATAACTCTTCTTTGACGTTACCAACACTATCATAGGTATTAATCAACTGAGAGTCATTCACCCAAAGCGAATCAAGCCAGTATTGAGCTGTCTTTTGTTTAAGTTTGCCACTATTGTCGTAGTTATATTTTATGAGGGTGAAATTTTGCCAAGTACTCCCTGTCCATAATTGTTCCGTTTCATCAAGGACATGGTTATTAATATCATAATTTGATAACATTCGATAGTCGTTTATCCAGTTTCCGTTGTTATAACCCTGTAATAAGTAACCCTTTTGATTATCATTTTGGTCGTACGCATAATAATACCGGGTCATGAAAATATATTTTTGGCTGAGTGTATCCCAGTAGGCTTCTTCGGAATGTTCATGCCAGGTTTGGGCAGTCAACTTGGGGTAAGGTAATATCATTGATTTCTTTAAGACATCCTCTCTGAACAGTTTCTTTATATTATAAGTCTGATTTTGTTCCACCTTTTCGAAATGTTTGTCCTGTACGGTGGATTTATGGAGCATGGAATCCCGTTTCATATCAATGATAAACGATTGAGCAGATGTAGCGGTAACACGAAGTGAAATAATTAGTAAACTTATAACAAAAATCCCGATGAACCGATTTATATAATTCATATAATTACTGCTATGGTGGTAAGTGTAGTGCTTACAAAGCGGCTTCCCTCAAATGCGGCAGGTGTGAAATTAACAGGATGAGCTATTTTATTTTTAAAACCTGGTACATAAGAAGCGACAATATTACTCCACTTTGCCTCCTTCAAAATCAAATTACCGGAATACCTTATTTATAGCACTTTAAAATTCCCTTATATTTACAAGATCATTCAGAATTTTGATAAGGGAAAATTAGAAAGGATTAATATTAGTATTATGGTTTATGAGTTTCTTGGTAAACAACCGGTATTTAATGAAACGAATTTTATAGCACCGAGTGCCGATATAATCGGTGATGTAACATTGGGTGAAGAATCGAGTATTTGGTTTAATACTACAATACGAGGCGATGTCAATTGGATAGAGATCGGTAAACGAAGCAATGTACAGGATAATACGTGTATCCATGTAATGAATCAGGACGGACCCGCGATTATTGGGGATGAAGTAACCATAGGACATAGTGCTATGTTGCATGGTTGTACGGTTCATAACAGGGTCCTTATTGGGATTCAGTCTGTAATTTTAGATAATGCCATTATTGAGGAAAATTGTATCATTGCGGCAGGTAGTTTGGTGGCTCCCGGTAAAGTGATGCCTTCAGGTTATCTGTGTATGGGATCACCGGCGAAACCGGTTCGAAAATTGACTAAAAAAGAATTGCAGGGCATTGTGGATCACGCTGAGAATTATGTGCGATATGGCCGGGTTTACATGCAAAAAGATAAATATGATGAAAATCCGTTCTACAAACCCCGTAACAAATAATGTTCGGAGTGTAAGTCCTTAAAATGAACGGGATCTTAAAGTATATATTAATGTGTAAAGGAGATTTTATGCGTTATACACCATCTAATCAGATGAGTAAAAGTACCTTAAGTTACCGTATTATAATATATCGATGTCTTTGATACTGTCATAAATATACATCGGTTGAAAAGGAAAATATGGAAGATCAACTTTTTGGGTGACACCTGACAGTACAAGGAAAGTATCCATTCCGGCTTGAATACCGGCCAAAATATCTGTTTTCATATTATCGCCGATGATAATAGTATTTTCAGAATGTGCCTTCATGTAGTTTAGGGCGGCACGCATCATCCATGCATTCGGCTTCCCGATATAAAAGGGTTTCTTTCCGGTGATGCGTTCAATGGGAGCACATAAAGCACCGCACGAAGGGGCGCCCTGTGGACCTGCAACATCCGGGTTAGTGGCAATAAAACGGGAACCTTTATTAATATGATAGGCTGCTTTTTGGATCATATCCCAATTATAGGAACGGGTCTCACCAACAATAACATAATCCGGGTCTATATCGGTTATCGTGAAATCGATATTATATAGTTCATGCGTTAAGCCCCCTTCTCCGATAACATAGGCTTTTCTCCCCTCCTGTTTCTCCAGAAATGCGGCTGTGGCCATGGCTGAAGTGTAGAAATGTTTTCGCGGAACATCCAATCCTGCAGATGCTAATCGATTTCGTAAATCCTGAGGGGTTTGCGAAGAATAATTAGTGAGAAATAAAAAATTATGACCGTTTTCCAGAACTCGTTTAATGAATGTGTCGGCTCCTTCAATGAGATTGTTATCCTTAAGGATAACACCGTCCATATCGCAAATAATATTTTTCATAAAAATCTTTCTCTTGGTTCAAACAGACTGTATAAATAGAAAATAAGATGCACATAACTCTATATCTCTCTCGGATCTCCTTATATAAATATAGAATACGTTATCATCAAAAAGTAACCGTAAAATAGTCTATAAAAATACAGGATCTAGTGCACTAAGTTAATGAATAATTGCTTGTTATTAGATATTAAGGTTTAAAGAGCTGTCAGCTTTCGGCGATCAGCTGTATGAATTAAGTTAACGTGAATTCGACATAAGGAAATTATGGAAGAAGAGTTACAGGACATGGACGATAGACCATGGATGAGTGATAATTGTATAGTGCTTAACTGAACTATCAATTGATTAATTATATCGAACGCAGGTTAAGATATAGTTCGAATAAAAAATTAAATCAATTTTATAAGGAAAGGTACAGAGTTATGCCATTCTAAATTCTATGTTCTGACTTCTGTATTCTTCTGTTTACGGCTTACTGTTCATCGTTAACTGATATTGCTTATCCACGTATGAATGTTGCTTTCAGATCACTCCATGTAAAAGTATCGCCGCCACCGGATATGTCTGTCCAGGAATTAATATACCAAAGCCCGTTGGCATCAGCCCGGATAATGAAAATCAGCTGGCCATTAGCAACAGTAGGAACACCCTGTCGATTATGCACCACAGTAAGTGTATAATTAGCTGTAAACTGTTGGGAAGTGGATGACTGAACCTCATAGCGTTCATTAGTAAACTGAAGTTGGTTCCCGGTCAGGTTTTGTGCAGCTGATCGGAGATTTTGAAAATAAATTTGTTCTTGTGTCTTCGACCAGCTATTCCAAATTCCCGGATCATTACCTTGTGCCGAATTCGTCGGGTTGAACATAAAACTGCTATCTGAAAGACAGTGAAGATAGTTTTGAGTGTTCAATGATTTGATAGCATTCTCAAGGTTAACTATCACCATTTGAGGATTATCGGGTTGTTGAAATGTAGCCGCAGAATTGGATAAAGGAGGTTGAGGTGTTCGCGTCTGAAAAACTCCACAACTGTTCAGGAAGGCCAGCAGGCAACAAATCGCTAACCATACAGATAACGGTTGTGATTTTTTTAAAAATCGTTGACTCATCAGATGTTATATCATTGTTCTTCTGTGATTAGAAGCTTCCATTCATAAGGTGGTGAAAGAAGATAATCAATATTTAACTCAGGGATTGAAATTTGTGCATTATATAACGCAATACCCCTTTTCTGCAAGGAATTCCTGCCAGATGGAGCTAATCCATAAATCGGGTCATCAAAAACAGGATATCCCCAGTGCTGAAGGTGAAGTCGTAATTGATGAGTTCTTCCGGTAACAGGGAAACAGGCAATAAGGCTGTGGCTTTTGTAACGTTCACGTACTTCAAAACGGCTAAAAGCTGGTTTACTGAGTGACGAACCCGAATGATCACATTCAAACCGGAAACCCTGTTTACGGCGAATGGGAACACTAATTTCGGTTTCATTATCAATCGGACGGCCGGATACAAGGGCATAATATTGCTTTTTGACTTTACCTTCCCGGAAACATCGGAACGCTTCTCTCGTGAAAGACGGGTTTTTCCCTAAAATAAGAAGTCCTGATGTTACTGCATCCAACCGGTGAATGATTTTCAGGTCGGTATAACCGCGCGCTTTAAGTATCTCAATCAACGTATTTTTATAATAACGCCCACCAGGGTGAACCGGCATGGGGGCCGGTTTTATGAGAACCAGGTAATCCCTTGTTTCATCAACAATTTCGATTTCGTCAGGTACCGAAGGTTCCTTGACATTTGGATTGTAATGAGAGATCGTGTGTGCAGGATCCAAACAATAATCGCTGCCAACCGGAAGGTCATTAACCTTTACATATCCGTCGGTTATGCGTTTCGCCCAATCTTCCCTGCTTTTAAAGGGAAAACGGAGCGTCATCATATCCAGTAATGAGAGACCCCAGTCAGCCTTACGGGCATTAAAATGATGGGTAAAGGGATATGGTTTTACAATTCGAACATTATTGCTATTGAAGCTGTTCTGACTTTTTTCTTTCTTTGAACTCATTGTCAAAGTAATGATACCATTTTCGGAATGGGGCATAGACATCATCATGGTTAAAAGGTCGTTTGTAGGGACTTTTACGGCATTCTTCGCTGCAGCACCCTTCCATCATACGGGCGCCTTCTTCGGAGCAGACAAACAGCCGGTTGCATTCCATATTAGCACAATTGATATATGTATCGCAGGGGGCACCTGTGATTTCACAATGGGCTATGGGTTCATCATCATCCGGGTTTACGGGAACAACAAGCCGGTCGTCGAAGACAAAACATTTGCCTTTAAAATGTGCACCGTTTTCTTCCCGGGCATAATTAAGGATCCCGCCGTGCAGTTGATTGACATCTTTATAGCCCTTCTTCTTCATCAGTACCGAGAATTTTTCACATCGTATACCTCCGGTACAGTACATCAGCACTTTTTTGTCTTTATCAAGATTGAGGCTATCCAGCCATTCCGGGAATTCATAGAATTTCTCGACATCAGGAGTTATGGCTCCTTCGAAATGGCCAATTTTTGATTCATAATTGTTACGGACATCAATAATGACATGATCTTTATCCGACTCGATAACATTGCGCCATTCTTCTGGCTTCAGATGCCGGCCGCCCTCTTTGGGATTAACCGGGACAGGGGCTTTTAATGCCACAATTTCCTGCCTGATCTTAACGATTAGCTTGGCAAATGGTATGGTATCCGTAAGATCTTCTTTATATTCGGTGTTTTCGAAACCTTCAATGCTGTTAAGATACTTTTCATAAGCATCAACATTCTCGATAGTACCGGCCAGGGTTCCGTTAATACCTTCATCAGATACATAGACCCGACCTTTGAGTTCAAGTTCTTTACATTTTTGCCGGTGTTCGCGTCTGAATGTTTGTGGATCGTCAATAGGGTGAAAATTGTAGTACAGAATTACTTTAAACATGGATAATGAAAACCTGGTTTTGTAAGCGTTACTTCTTTCATAAATTGGGTGATAGCGGCATATTGTTTTATAAACAAACTTTAATTTAAGCTTATTTTTACAGTAATGGTAAGAAAGATTCATTATAATAAGAAAAATGAATTCTTTAGTGTCGAGCTATCAGGTAATGAGTGCTAACAAACGTCATCCCATTCTGATTATTATAATGCTATTGCTGAGCACTACCGGTATGGTTTATGGTCAGCAGACTGTGAAAGATACGTCACTAACAAAGGGAATTCATGCTGTGTTTAGTCAGATTGGCCGTGATCAACAAAACGGGCTCATCAGTAAAGATCAGGCCATACTAAATAAGTTCTATTATATATTCGACCGGCAAAAGCTCAATTCCCGGTATCAGAGAATGGAAAGTAACAAAAAGGTAGTCTATAAATGTTTGACACCTTTGATAGTCGGTTATACTAATGTTAAAGAGCAACTAAGCAAAACCGCTCAAGATGCTGTTCATGGATATATTTATCCTAAAATAGCGGGTGTTATCCAACATGATACTTCGGCTTCGGGCCGTTTTGTCATTATGTATACAACGAGTGGAAGAGATTCCGTTTCCGTTATCGATGGGAACAATAACGGCGTGCCTGATTACGTGGATTGGGCGGCATCGTATGCCGATTCTTCATGGAATGACGAGGTTAAAGACATCGGATTTACGAATCCGGTTGTGAACGGCCGGCCTTATGTTATACAGATTCAAAATCTTACAGACAATTTCGGTAATGAGATTTATGGCTATACAACAATCGATACCCTGGGTAATACGAAAATGTATATCAATAATGATTTTGGCGGCAGTGGTTTTCCCAATAACTGGGACCCTGACGGCAAACTAAAGGGAGCCATGAAAGTAACAATCGCCCATGAACTGAAACATGCTATTCAGTACCGGGTTGACGGCTGGACGGATAAAGCGGAAACGAGTCAATGGCTCGAAATGGATGCGACAATGATGGAGGATGTCGTTTTCGATCCGGTTGACGATTATATTAATTACCTGGGTAATTCCAATTCGATTTTTAGCAATCCGCAATATACGATGTACCCGGGGTCATATTATCAGGTTACCTGGGCTCTTTATTTTGTCAGGAATTATGGAATAATATTTTGGAAAAGGGTTTGGGATGATATTAAGGCCAATAATTATATAACCATGAAATCGGCTGTAACGGATGTGTTAAAAAGATATTATAACAAGTCATTTAACAAGGAGTTTACCAGGGATTATCTGTGGCATTATGCCGCCGGCACCCGTTCGGATTCATTGTATGGTTTTAAAGAAAAAAAAAGATATCCTACCGCCCGTCTGGCTACAAACGAAAACGGCGTTCCTCAAAGCTTCTTTCCAAGGTACTATCAAACACGTTTTTCGGGCATTTTTCAAAAAATAACAACGGATGCCCAGAGCCAGGGGGATGTTTATGTTTCTTTGTTTGACAGCGATCCCAATGCCGGTCTTGGATTATTAGCCACGAAAAATGACGGTACGTCGGATGAAATTGTCCTTGATTCAACGGATTCGTCAGGGATGATCAATATTAAAACGCCATGGAAATGGGAAAATATTAAAAGCCTTGGCCTCGTCTCAGTTGATTATGACTTATCAACCAGTGTTAATACACGCTTACTTGTCGGTGCCAACAAGATATTGTACGGTGATGTTAATAATGATGGTGTGCTCAATGATAATGATGCTTATGATGTACTCAACTATATTCTCGGTATCAAAAAAGAGTTTTCAGATACCCGTTTTTTCGGCGATGTTTCAGATAATAAAAAGCTGACTCCTTACGATGCATCACTTATTATGAAGCATATAAACGGTTCATTAGCGTATTTCAAAAAAGATGCTAATAAAGACGGCCGGGGACCTGAAATTTCGGTTTTTCAATCACCCCGGCAACTTAAATCTCCGGTTGTGACTTATTTACGCGGAAAAATGGACCAGCCGGTTCCTGTTGTTCAAAGTGGTCCGACAATTAAACTCGACAGTATAGCTGTCCCTGATAAGTCGGAAGATGCCCGGCTTGCTCTGATACTACAGAATCCCGATAGTACTTATTTTTCTTCGTTGTATATCAAAATCTCATTTCCGTACAATATCATACAAAATGTTCAGATGGATACGTCGGGAAGCATATGGAATAAATCCATTAATCAATGGGTATATAATGCAGGAACCTTTCAATTGGCGATAGCAGAACCGGACAGTTTCAGGAATGGTGTTTTGGCCTATTTAAATTTAACCGTAAGCCAGGAATTGGATGCGAATATGGTCATTACTAACGCTGAATTAAATGAGGATCAGAGTAGTATTTCCTATGGCAATCTTACGATGCATGTAAAACCCAGAACTCCCGTTGGTATTCAAAAAAATCCACAACTGCCTCAAAAAATAACCCTTGGACAAAACTATCCGAATCCGTTTAATCCCACTACAATAATTCGCTTTACATTACCTGCTTCTGATAGAGTAACGCTCGATGTGTTTAATATAACCGGACGCAAAGTAGCGACACTTGCCAGCGGAGTTTATTCCGCCGGAGTGCATACCATTCAATTTAATGGACAGCACCTGGCTTCTGGTATTTATTTTTATCAACTCAGGGTAATTACGCCAACGGGAGAAGTCGTAAAAAGACATAAAATGGTGATGATTAAATAAATTTAAGGTACCATTTGTTGAGGTGTTGGAGCTGGCCGAAACGGGAAATGCGGTAGTGGTTTCATTAGGGGTAATAAACTGAACAGAAAAGGGCTAAAATCTGTATATCGTGCCGATATACTGGATGATGTAATTTTCATGTTTTAAATGAAATCAGATGCGCAAATATGTCATTTTTTAAATGTCTTCATACACATTCCCTGATATTTTATAAGCAAAAAATTGCATATAATTTCATATGCATTACATTTATTTATCTTAAATGGATTGTTTTATATAATTTTTATTCTTTAAAAATTGCTAAACAATAATTATCACCTACGTCTAATTTTTTAATGTTCTCTTATCCCCAATCGTATAACCATATACGTATCATTTTATTATTGATGGTCATTCCATCGTTCGTCATCATTTCTGACGTATACGCTCAAAGTTCTGACTCACAAGGAGGTAAAAAAGCCGGTAGTCCTGCAGTACATAAACGAAGGGTTTATACAACTATGCGCCTCACCACACCGCCACCTGTGATCGATGGGAAATTAAACGATGCTTGTTGGAAAACGGGAAATTGGGCGGCACATTTTACTCAATTTGTTCCCAAAGAAGGAGGCAAACCTTCCCAGCGCACCGAATTGAAAATCCTCTATGATAACAATGATATCTATGTTGCCATCCGGGCCTATGATAACCAGCCGGATAAGATCCAAAAGATAGCGGGGGCGCGGGATGATATTATCGGGGATATGGTTGGCGTAAATTTCGACAGTTATAATGATGATCAAACCGGTTTCGAATTTGATCTCACGGCATACGGACAAAAAGTCGATCTCGTATTGACAAATCCGGGTGACTGGGATGTCAGCTGGAATCCTGTCTGGTACGGCAAAGTGGGTTATGAGGATTCCGCCTGGGTGGCCGAAATGAAGATCCCGCTGAGCCAGTTGCGTTACAGCAGCGATTCGGTTCAAACCTGGGGATTGCATTGCTGGCGGTGGATCAACCGCCTCAAAGAGGAAGACGATTGGGAAGTGCAATCTCTTACAGGTCCGGGGATTATATACAATTTTGGTCATTTGAGAGGGATCAAAGATCTGAAAAAATCGCGCAGAATCGAAATTATGCCGTATACGTCGGGCAGGCTCAATACATTTAAAAAAGAGCCGGGAAATCCTTTTGCGGATAGAGGACGTTCATGGGCCGGTAATATCGGACTGAATGCCAAGCTGGGCCTGACCAGTAATTTCACTCTTGATATGGCCGTTAATCCGGATTTCGGCCAGGTGGAAGCCGATCCGTCAGTTATGAATCTGACCGCTTTTGAAACATTTTACGAAGAAAAACGGCCATTCTTTGTCGAAGGAAAAAATCTGTTCAACTATAATATCGATGATATTAATCTCTTTTATTCACGAAGGATCGGACACACTCCGTCGTATCACATTATGCCTGGCGACAGCCAATATGTTAAATCGCCGGAACAAACAACGATTTTGAGCGCGGTTAAAGTAAGCGGCAAGACATCCAAAAACCTTTCCGTAGCCGTCATGCAAAGCCTGACGGCCAAAGAATCAGCCCGGATCAGTAATCTTGCTGGACATGTAACCCGGCAACCGGTGGAGCCGCTTACCAATTATACCGTTGCACGTATTCAGAAGAATTATCACGACGGGAATACCATTATTGGCGGAATTCTTACTTCCACTAATCGCTTTATCCACAACAACAACCTGGATTTTCTGAGTCATGATGCCTATACCGGCGGACTCGACTTAACCCAACAGTGGAATGACAAGGAATTTTATCTGGATGCCAAACTGATCGGCAGTTATATCAAAGGCAGTCAGCGTGCTATCACGTTATTACAGGAAGCGCCGGCCAGGTATTATCAGCGGCCGGGTACATCTTACCTGAATCTGGACAGCACCCGTACCTTTCTTAACGGATTTGGCGGGAAAATTAAAATTGGCAAGGGATCCAAAGGACTTTGGCGGTACTCGACAAGCCTGAGCTGGTATTCCCCCGGACTGGAATTGAATGATCTCGGTTATATGAAGACAGTTGATGCCATAAACCAGGTAAATGCCATTTCGTATTTCGTAAATAAGCCTGTTTCGATCTTCCGAACGTACAGAGTCAGCCTTGAACAGTTTAATGACTGGGACTTTAATGGTGATTATCTCGGTTCGGGTTTTCATTTTAACTTTTCTCCTGATTTCAGAAATAAATGGAGTCTAAATACAAACCTGGAATATCATTCACCGTCGTTAGATACACGTATTCTAAGGGGCGGCTATGCAACGAAAATACCGTCTAACCTGGAATTCAACGGCCGGCTTTCAACCGACGACTCCCGGAATCTCTCGTTTACTATTTCCTGCGATGTTTTTCAGGGCGGACATCACTCCGCCAGCAGCTACGAGGTGGCCCCGGGGTTAAACGCCCGCATAACTGATAATTTCCGAACCGGTATGACAGTCCGTTATGCCAATAACCATAACCGTCTCCAATACGTCACAACCATTGACCGCACACAGGGGAATCGGTATATACTTGGGACCATCAGGCAACAGACGGTAAACCTGACGCTGCGTGTGGACTATATCATCACTCCTCTGCTTTCGATACGGTATTATGGCAGTCCGTTTGTCTCACGTGGCCGGTATTCTGATTTCAAATATGCGGCCAACACAACCGCTAAAAATTATGACAATCGGTTTACCATGTATGGCAACGCCCGGCTATCTAATAACCGATATCAGCTCGATGAGAACGGTGATAATATTCCGGATTATTCCATAGCCAATCCCGATTTCAACTTTCGCCAGTTTCGCTCTAACCTGGTGTTGAAATGGAGATATCGTCCCGGTTCCGCATTCTACCTGGTCTGGTCGAGCGACCGTACCGGGTATGTAAATGAATTCGGTAGAAATTTGGGACATTCTTTCGGCAAGCTATGGAGTATTGTGCCGAATAATATTTTCCTGGTCAAGCTTAATTATTGGTTCTCTTTGTGATGATCCATAAAGAATAGAATTATAAACTTTTCAACAAGCAAAAGGTCTATTAATGAATAGCCCTCGTGAGACAGGGAATGCGGCATTATATAGATTATCTGGTTAAATACTATAAACATTTGTTCCGGAAAGCACTTATTAAAAATCTTGAATTGCGGGCAAGATCCTGGAGGAGATTTCCCCGAAACCAATTTTATAATTTTCACCCTGTGCCCAGGCCGACATATTCACGGTATCACCATTCTCCAGGAATTTCCGTTCCTCACCATTTGGAAGCTTTAGCGGTTTGGTACCACGCGAAGTTAATTCCAACATACTGCCATATGAATCAGGTGTTGGACCGCTAATGGTTCCGGATGCCATCAAATCACCGGTACGGATATTACATCCGGTTATGGTATGATGGGCTAATTGCTGGTAAATATTCCAGTAGAGATATTTGTAGTTAGAATGAGTTATGATATGCGGCTCATTCATTTTCTCTGTTTTCAGCGATACCTCAAGGTTTATATCGAATGTCGGATTACCTTTGCTTCTCAAATAGGGCAGTGGTTCGGGATCTTGTTTGGGCCCCTCAGTCTTAAATGGCTCGAGTGCTTCGAGTGTGACAACCCATGGTGATATGGTTGTGGCAAAATTCTTGGCAAGAAATGGTCCGAGTGGCACATATTCCCATGCCTGAATATCACGTGCGCTCCAATCATTCACCAGAACCATACCGAAGATATGATCATCTGCTTCTTTAATGGGTATCGGCTCGCCGAGTTTGCTGTCAGGACCTGTGAAAAATCCCATTTCGAGCTCAAAATCCAATAAACGGCTTGGACCAAATGAAGGTTTGTCTTCGTTTTGAGGTTTGGTTTGTCCGAGTGGACGTCTGATGCCGTTACCATCTAACACAATGGAACTTGCACGGCCGTGATACCCGACCGGAAGATGAAGCCAGTTGGGTTGGAGGGCATTTTCTTTGCCGCGAAATATAGTTCCGACATTGGTTGCATGCTCTTTGGATGAATAAAAATCAGTATAATCACCGATATCTACCGGCAGAAGCATCTCCACGTCCGGCCTCTTAAATAATACTTTATCGCGGAGACGATCATTGTCACGAATGGTCGGTTCATCATCTCTTAAAAGCTGACTTATCTTCTCCCGTGCTTCTTTCCATGCATTACGGCCCATAGCCATAAATGCATTCAAAGAGGTACTATCGAAAACATGCTCTCCATCCAGTTCCGGACCGTCGAATACGCCGGCATCTTCGAGTTCGGCAAGGTCAAGGACATAATCTCCGATGGCTGTGCCGATTCTCGGGCTTCCACCTGATTTAGGTTTAAAAATTCCGTAAGGCAAATTCTGAATAGGAAAATGAGAATCCGGGTTAACAGGAATAAATGATTTTAAAGATGGATCATTGGTAGCATTCATAGGTAAATAATGGCTTTTTATTAATAGTTAATAATATTCTCTTACGGCATTAAGCCAAACTCTCTCAAATCATCACGAGGTTCGTCAAAGCTGCAGCTTCCGTACGATACAATGAATTCTCTCCTTGCGTTATCAATTTGTTCGATGTCAGCTTCGTAATCTTTCCATCGAATACATTCATTTTCAAATGTGAAATTATTCACATCCTCCTCTTCGATAATGGATTTCAGTTGTTCATCGTTCAACCCGTGGGTCCGGCTTAATATTGCCCCAATGAAAAGATTAAAGAATCCGTACATCTTAGTATTTACAGATTGGTTAAAATGCCGGATTGGATGATGTAACCCGGCTGTAGCTTTCATGGTTAAACCACCCTGAATAGCATGATTAATGGCAAATACGACCTGATCGGAGGATGGGAACATATGGGCTTTTACTCCTCCGCATCGAAGTTTGAATCCGGTCATTAGATAGTTATTGAGTTTACTGGCTTTGCTGATTTTTAACTGGTGTTCGGCCAGCGCATCCATAACAATAATATTATCCATTTGATAATTTTCATCAAATGCGGATTCATAAAAAACCGATACCGGGTTGGGTGAATTATTCTCTATTTGATTCATAACTTCATCAAGGAGTTGCCAGATAGCTTTTTTATCATGGCCTTTGATCAATTCGATCGGTAATTTTGTTTCATAAATTTGGGTTGTTACCAAACCCGGATTATCCTCATGAAATTTTTGAATATTCTCAAGATCTGACTTAAGATTATTAATGAATTCTGAAACCGTATCCCCTTTACTGCCTGTGACTGAAAAATCAAAAGGGGGGGTATCCGTGAATAGTTCTTCAGAATAAATTGTCAGATCTTTCAACATGCCGGCCGGAACAATAAATCGCGACAACATCCAGTGATCAGATCCTTTTCTATATCTGGCAAAATTATGAATAGCTTTATCAAGCGATAATTGAGCAGGCGGGAATAATCCCGCATAATCAATTATATTATTCAAAAGTGAATATAAACTTTGCGTCATAGTACCAAATTTTTTTGAAGATCAAATATCGTAAAAAAGCCCTTTTCTCCCGTGATTTACAAGTGTAATAATGGCTCTTTCTGTACATAAATGCAATGCATAAAAAGGAATAAATTGAAAGGTTTAACCCCGGGTTATAATTTCCAGTGTGATGCGATCAGCAAGTTTTAAGCCTTTTTGCGTCAGGTGCATAGGATCTCTTTCCTTTAAAAAATCATTCTTGATGAGATAATGCAAATACTGATCCTGGGCCTCTGTGAGATTATAATCATACTCGTTTTTTAACGTATCAACAGGTAACCCTTTGATGGTTCGCAACCCGAGCATGATTCGTTCTTCGGCAAGAGATTTCAGATTCAATTGTTCGGCCTCCCACTTCTCAAATATATTACCGGAGCTAACATATTGTTTGATATCTGCTTCGTTTTGCCAGCGGACGGCTTTTTCTCTTGACTCATCCCACCAAAAAGAGTGGGCAGCCGGCCCGAAACCTAAATAGTTTTGATGTTCCCAGTAATTGGAATTATGGATGGCTTCACTACCAATCCGGCTGTAATTACTAACTTCGTATTGTTCAATGCCGATTGACCGGAACTTATCAATAATCAAATCCATGTGTTCACTGACCCGTTCTTCCTCCAAAGGTGAAATGCGTCCCATTTGAACCATTTTCCCCAATCGTGTTCGGGGTTCAACCGTCAGTGAATAAGCTGAAACGTGTGGCGGGTTATAGGACATCAGTATATCCAAATCCTGTTCGAGATCTTGCATTGTTTGACCCGGATTTCCATATATAAGATCAACGGTATAATTATTAAAACCGGTTTTTGCTAATATTTCCAGACTTTTAAGAGCCTCGTCCCTGTTATGTGCCCTGTGCATGAACTCAAGTAACTCAGGCTGGAAAGATTGGATCCCCATGCTGGCCCGGTTAATGCCCAGCTCTTTCAGGTCTCGAAGATAGTTGGCCGTAACATCATCGGGATTCATCTCCAACGTTATTTCTTTAACTTCATGAATGTTGAAAACGCTTGAAAATTTCTTAAGAATACGTTCTAAGTCATTGGTAGATAATAAAGAAGGAGTACCTCCGCCAAAGTAAATAGTATCTACCGGTTCTTCGGTGTATACCGAATCCTCGAACGACGATATTTCGTCGATTAAACGATTAACAAACAGGTCTTTTTTTTCAGTTCTTGTGATAAAATAAAAATCACAGTAAGAACATGCCTGTTTACAAAAAGGTATGTGAATATAGAGGCCGCTCATTTTGTCTCATTTTTAAAGAAGGCCTCAGCAATTATTTTAAATTTATGTGGTTGATCCAGAAAAGCATAATGACCGGCGTGATCGATGGTCACTAATGCCGCATTTTTAAGGCCTTTCTCCATTCTCTCTGCCTGATATAACGGAGTAGCGTCATCATTCGTACCCCAAAGCAATAAAACTTCATTATCTATAGAAGGAAGTAAAGACTCCAGGTATTCCGAAACGGTTTTAACAAATGTCTCGCGCATCACTCCATCCAATGCCCGGTAATCGGTTGAGCCAAGGGATTTCCAAATGGCTGTTTTTCGTAAACGGTTAAGAGCCTGTTCACGCAAATGACCGGGTAAAATAACTGTGGGGGTCTTCAGAAACCTGGCGAAGTATTTCCGGAAGTAAAATTTCATGCTCCGTTTTGGTTTCATTCCGGCACCTCCGGTTATCAATATCTTATCCAATTTTGGTTTCATCTCCTGCCGGGCGCATAATTTGAGTGTAATTCTGCCACCGAAGGAATGGGCGAGTATACCAGCTTTTTCAAAACCCCGTTCATGGATAAACGATGCTATCAAATCAGCGTAATCATTAATAGTCCAAGGATTCGGTGGTTCGGGTGTTTCTCCAAAACCAGGCAAATCCAAAACATAGCAGGTTCGTAAACCGGATAAATTCTGTGCAAGTGGCATCATCACTTTTGCACTGCTTCCCCAACCATGTAATATGATTAATGGGGTGCCCGAACCGGACTTGTAATAGTTGACTGATAAACCGTGATAACTATATGTTAATTTTTCTGACATCAATTAGTTATTTGGATTCCAATGATGATACGTAAAAGAAGATAAACATTTCCGTTTGTTCAAATAGCAAAATTTATCAACACTCATGATGAGTGGTAAACCATCGATTCGCCTGTAAGGTTTTCGTTACTAATGCCTCTTACTTTAAAAGGTATTAAAGCATTATTGAGGTATGTTGAAAAGGAAACTGTTTTTTTTACTCGAACGTTTGAATATAACACCCGGAGAAAGACGGTTCATTGTTCTGATTGTAACATTTGTGGCTGTGATAAGTCTGATTAATTTATTTCTTTCCCCTCGTCAGAAATATGATAAAGCTTATTATGCGCCACTTCGAAAAGAGTACCGGAAAAAACTTGCGGCAGCGAGGCGTAGAGACTCAATCAGGAAGATAACTTATTACAAAACCGGTGCTATAAAAAATAAACATACGAAAAAGTCGTTTCACCAAGGTGAAGCATTCCATAATGTTAAGAAGATAGCACAAAAAAAATCCAAAAAGAGTCAGCCTAATGAGTTAATTTCTATAAATTCATCAGGTTTGGAAGCATTGCAATCCTTAAGAGGGATTGGGCCAAAAACTGCTCAAAAGATAATAGATTACAGAACAAAACACGGTCCTTTCAAGAAGCTTAAATCACTGACATTGGTGAAAGGCATCGGGAAAAAAAAATTTGAGAAATTAAAAATGCATATAACTTTATAATAAGTTATTCAATCATGAATTGAGAAGTATGACAGCAACTATATTATGGGCTGACGACGAAATCGATCATCTTCGTCCGCATATTATTTTTTTAGAAAAAAAAGGATTCGAAGTTACACCGGTGACGAATGGAGAGGATGCGCTTACGAGTATCAGGGAGAAAAACTTTGATATCGTATTTCTTGATGAGCATATGCCGGGAATGGATGGATTGGCTACTCTTAGCAATATAAAAGCTTTACAGCCATCTTTACCCGTTGTTATGATCACAAAGAACGAGGAAGAGTCCATTATGGATGATGCCATCGGAGCCAAAATTTCTGATTACCTGATAAAACCGGTCAACCCGAATCAAATACTACTGACTGTTAAACGGATTCTGGATCGCAACCGAATCAGAAATGAGAAATCAGCCCAGGCGTATCTTCGAAGTTTTAATGACATATCGATGAATTTATCCGGTGATCTAGATTGGAACGAATGGATAAATGTCTACAAACGACTTACGGGCTGGGATCTCGAACTACCGAGAGAAGATGAAGCATTGCGGCAGGTTTTAGATGATCAATATCAACAGGCTAATCGTGAGTTCGGTAAGTTTATTGAACGGGAATACTATTATTGGCTTCGTGAAGATATACCGGATCGTCCCGTTTTATCGCCGGATATAGTCAAACAACATATCAGGCCTTTGCTGGATGAGGGAAAAACTACGATGTTCTTTGTTATCGATTGTATGCGGTACGATCAATGGCTGGTGTTTGAAAGCCTGTTAACAGAGATGTACAATATTCAAACAGATTTTTATTACTCGATTTTACCTACGGCAACTCCGTATGCCAGAAATGCCATATTCTCTGGCTTATATCCCAATGAAATAGAAAAATATTACCCGGGATTGTGGGAAACGACGGATGACAACGAATCATCCCTGAACCGGTTCGAAGGGGAACTTTTAGAACTCCAGATCAAAAGAGGCAGATATAATTTTACACCCAAATATGAAAAAATTTTACAGACGGACGAGGGACGAAAACTGGCGGACCGTATTTTAAATTATACCCAGACCCCGTTGAGTGCATTTGTATTTAATTTCGTAGATACGCTGGTCCATACCCGCTCCGACTCGGAAGTTCTTAAGGAAATAGCGCCTGATGTACCGGCTTTCCGTGCATTGACAAAAACATGGTTTGAACATTCGGCTTTACTGGAAATTTTCAAAACACTTTCGGAACAGGATGTGACTATAGTCGTTACGACCGATCATGGATCAGTACGGGCGCTTCGCGATACCCGTGTGTTGGGTGACCGCGATACGTCCACAAGCCTGCGCTACAAATACGGACGGAATCTCAAATGTGATAAAGACGCAGCTATCATGATTAATAATCCGTCGGATTATATGTTACCCCGTGGTGGTGTTACGACAAATTACATATTTGCCAAAGAAGATTATTATTTCGTTTATCCAACCAACTATCACCGGTATCAGAATAAGTACAGGGACACTTTTCAACATGGTGGCGCCTCGATGGAAGAAATGATTTTACCGGTTGTAACAATGCGATCGAAATGATAACATTACTATTCTTGTATTAGACCGGATCAGGAAAAATGAATGTAAGCATGGAATCAACAATTGAACGTTTCAATGAGCTATTGGGAAAAGAACTTACCAGTTCTTCCATTGAAGAGACGTTTAAAATGGCAGAGGAATTAGCCGGCAAACTTGAGGCGGGCGACGTGGTTTGCCTTACCGGGGATCTGGGTGCCGGTAAAACACACTTTGTCAAGGGAGTTGCCCGTGCACTGGGTAATAACCCCGGCAATGTGAGTTCTCCCACATTTACCTTGATTCATGAATACAAGGAAGGTAAGATCCCTGTTTATCATTTCGATTTTTACAGGTTGAAATCGGAAATGGAAGCACTTGAAATTGGTGTTGAAGAATATTTCTACGGCGAAGGAGTTTGTTTTATAGAGTGGCCCGAAAAGATCCCGGGTATCATCCCGGAAGAGGCTGTATGGATCGAAATGAAGCATATTTCAAAAAATAAGAGACATATTTTATACCGTAAAAAAGAAGAATAAGGCTTATATTGAACCAAAATCATGGAAAGTCCAAAGAAAAATTTACCATATCGAATTGAACGCCTGCCGGTAATACTTCCTTATTACCGAAGAGCTAACAATGACTTGAGTCTGGGTGATTTGGTATATTACGGACCATGTCCGGAATTTTATGGTGTTGGTGAAATTGTGAATATGATTGAGTCCTATTGTGTGGTTGACTTCAGAGGCACCGGTGAATTGGGGATTCAGAAAGATGCATTTGAATCAAAATATTTAATCCCCATTCACAAGCTTAACCTATCGCATATCCTCAAAAACCGTTAGTCATTAGCTGTTTCTGCATAGCTATTTTCATCCGCAGGCATGTAAATTGTCTCCTCCGCTTCTTTATCCCTGCCGATGATCCATAACACAAAACTGACAAGCATACCGGGATAAAATGGTTCAATGCCCAAAAATGCTTCAGAATATTTTTCAGAAGCATGAAAACTTCCCAAACCCAGCCATAGTATTGAAATGCCCGTACTTAATATCATCAATGGTAAAACATATTCCCGTTTAAGTCGAAATATGGGTAGATAAATTCCCAAAACAGGTATTAATAATCCCGGAATCATCACGGAACCGATAACATACCATAATGATATGACACTGGGATAGAGAACGATAAGCAGTATTCCCAGGGCCGCGGCCAGAAGTACACTTACCCGGGTTAACAGAACCCTTGGAGCTTTCGGAAATATTTTTGCCAGCAAATCCCGTCCGAGAGTTTGTCCGGATAAAAAGAGATAACTATCCAATGTCGACATAATAGTGGCTAATAATGCTACATAGAACAACCCGCGCATCCCTACCGGAAGAATTTTATCTGCGAGATAGGGATAGACCATGGCCGGTTTGTCGATGTGTCCCAATATTTTAAAACCGTATACACCACAACTCAAAGAAAGAAAATCGAAAACTGTCCAGAACAGGACTGAGTATAAAATACCCTTTTTCGCTACCTCGGGTGTTCGGGCAGCAGCGGCACGTTGGTGAAAGCTCGGATCGACAAACGTCCATAGAGCGATGAAAAACCATACCAGGATATACTGGATTGAATGGCCACCGGTAAAATCCTTGTATTTTTCAGGAACATGGTTCCAGAGTTTGACAGGACTTCCAAAAACATGCCATGCATAAAAAAGCAGTACAAAAAATCCGACATACATTAATATAACCTGTAAGTCGTCGGTACGAACCACAGCATCAAAGCCCCCGAAACTCACATACAGAACGGAAAAAAGTGATACGAGTATGGCATAAATAAGCATGTTCCCGTTTCCGCCAAACATAAATTGAAAAAGCAGTCCCAACATGAGGATATATGGTGCCGGACTTACCAGAATAAAAACACCAAGAGCCGACGTATTTCCTGCCCTGGATCCGTATTGGTTGCTTAGTGCTTCCGGTATCGATAATGCCGGGTTATGACGTATTTTCTCGGCGAGCAGGTAGGCAAAAAGGATAGAGAAAACGTAAAACGGCAGTCCAAGCAAGATCCATTCGGAAACACCATACTGATAACTATATTCTCCCACTCCGAGAATACCACCGTACCATGTGGATACAAGTGTAGCAATAAAAGCCGGCAAGGTCATTTTTCGGCCGGAAAGCAGAAACGTTTCTTCATCGACATCCTGCCATTGTTTTTTCAGGCTCAGCCAGACAATGGCCACAAAATAGACCAATACGATAGCCCAGTCGATATAACTGAAGTTAATATGCACAGTTCTGAATTTTTGTTGAGTTTAATGTTGGCAAGTTCGGGCTTAAATATCGGAATTATCACCTATAAAAATAAGTAAATCTCCTCTTTCATAACTTATTTCTGCCGGATATTGTGCTACTATATTCGAAGAACCATCTCTTACACCGTTTTCCAGTGTTTCGTAATCAAGGGGATATTTCAAGCCGGTGGTTTTAATTCCTTCCACTTTACCGGACAAAGGGAAAAGGGAGATAACAGTACCAATAGGTTGATAAACGGTATATTTCTTAGGCAGCAGGAACAGTAGTCCGTATGAGTCACGAAAAGCAATAGACATGAATTTCGGTGTAAATTGTTTAAGGACCGAAAGATTCTTTAATGTATGATCAACACGCTGGCCGGAGGCGCCCAGTACGATGACATCTGTACATTCTTGCTTGAGAGCAAAGTTTAAGGCCTTCTCAAGATCGTTAGTTTCCTGATCATTATCCTTTATGACGGTAAATGAATGAGCGTCACTGTCGGTGAAGCTGTCCATATCGCCAATAATGATATCAGGTGTCAGATTATATTTTAGCACAGTGTAAGCCCCCCCGTCCGTAACGATAAACAAGTCGCTATTGTTCATCTCCTCGGTAATGAGATTTTTTGAAGGAGGTTCACCGTCACATAAAACGATCGCCCGGTATTTTTTCATAAATTATTGATAAAATTATATATGCTACTTATAGTAAAAATATTATGTTTTTTACTTTTGTTAAAGAAAAGTTGTTTTTTCAAGTAAATATTGCTTTCCTTATCAGTTTACCGGATTTTAATAGGTTAATTTAAAACATTAAAAACGTTTTTGCGTTATGGTAAGTTATCAAGCTAACGCTTGAGAGGTCAAAATATCATTATCTCATGTTAACGGAACTTATCAATAATATAAAATCACATAATAAAATTGGCGTTTTTTCCCATATTCGGCCAGATGGAGATGCTTTAGGTTCATTGGTGGCTTTTTGTTTATGGTTGAAGAAAAACGACATTGAGGTCTATGGCTTCAATGACGACGGACCCTCCCATAATACGGAGTGGTTACTGGAATTCTTCCCTATCCAAAAACCTGATAAAGCAGCTGTCGATGAATGTGAGGCTTATGTCTTTTTGGATGGAAACCTGCCTTACCGTTTTGGTCGTTTTGGCGAGTATACAATACAAACGGGAAAACCGTGCTACCTCATTGATCATCATCCGGATCCTGATCCCGCATACTGGTTGAGTTATTCGGTGGAATCGGCTTCATCAACAGCTGAATTGGTGTATGAAGTAATAAGTGAAAGCGGGGACCTTGATTTGATTGATACTGCAATAGCCAAATCAATATATACCGGTTTAATGACGGATACCGGTTCGTTCCGGTTCGATTCGGTGACACCCAGGGTTCATACCATTGTAGCGGATCTGCTGAGAAGAGGTGATTTCAAGCCTAATGAAGTACATGAATTGATATACGATCACCGTACCTTGAATCAGATGCGTCTATTGGGTATGGTACTTGAAAGCATTGAATTATATGCGGACAATCAAATAAGTACTATCACCGTTACCAAAGAAATGCTGGAAGCCACAGGATGTACATATGATGATACCGAGGGCTTTATCGCTTATCCTTTAAGTATAAATGGTGTGAAAGCAGCTGTTTTATTCTGCGAACTTGATGATAAAGTCAAGCTCAGCCTTAGGTCAAAAAGTCATATATTGGTTAACGTCTGGGCACGTATTTTTGGTGGTGGCGGACACAAACGGGCAGCCGGTGCCTGGCATCAGGGACCACTTGAAAAAGCAAAAAAAGACGTCATTGAAGCAGGCGAAGAACTGTTGGCATCCGTAAAATCATAAAACCTAAAAAAATAATTTACGGTAATTTTATACACTATGAGGCGCTGGATATTACTAATATCATTATTGACAGTTGGTTTGGGCGGATGTTCACAATCATCCTCTCCAAACCCTAAAAACAAGGCATCTGAGCCCCATAAATTAAAAGAATTAAAAAGTGTAACGGTTAAAGACGGTTCTACTCAGACCAAAGATATTACCGGACAATCACCGCAATCGTTAGATGATCAAATTAATGACAGCCGGCATAATGCTATTACCAAAGCAGTAGCTGAAGTGAGTCCCGCCGTTGTGAGTGTCAGTGTAACGGAAGTAGTGAAAGAACAAGATCAGGGGGACCCGTTTTTTGGATTTTTTGTGGCTCCCGGACGTATGAGAAAATTTAAAAGCCTGGGTACGGGATTTATCATAAGCGACAATGGTATGGTTGTGACTAATCAGCATGTGATAGGGAAAAACGCGGCCAAGATTATCGTAACAACTTCAAAAGGCAAAAGCTATGAAGCTAAAATTATTGGTGAAGATGAATATGCCGATATCGCTCTTTTGAAAATTAATGCAAAGCAAAAATTATCTTTTATTCATTTCGGTGATTCCGATAAAGCGATAGTGGGAGAGTGGTGCATTGCCATGGGCGATCCGTTTGGATTATTTGAAGATGGTCAGCCTACGGTTACGGTTGGAGTGATAAGTGCTGTTAAGCGTGATTTCCGTCCTGATCCACGAGAACCCCGGGCCTATCTGGATATGCTACAGACCGATGCCGCCATAAATCGTGGTAATTCCGGCGGGCCATTGATCAATTCATTGGGACAAGTGATCGGGGTAAATACGTTTATTTATACTGGCGGAACAAGCCAGGGGAATGTTGGCCTTGGGTTTGCCATTCCGAGCAATACAGTAGTAAAGATAATCTCACAGCTAGAGCAAAAAGGGAAAGTCAGTTTAGGTTATGATCCCGGTTTCGAAGTGAAGCCGATAACGGCTCAAACGGCTTATAAATATAACCTGCCCATCATTCAGGGTGTTTTTGTTTACAGTGTCAATAAAGATGGCCCGGCTTACAAGGCCGGTGTTTTACCAGGAGACATACTCGTTAAAATCGGTAAAGAAAGGATTTACAGTTACACGCATTTTCAGGCTTTATTGAGGGAATACAAAAAAGGTGACACGATGAAACTAGTAATTTTGCGCCACGGCCATTTGTACGAAACAAGCATGGTGTTACGTAACAAAGTTAATAAAAACAGTGATCAATGATCAATTAATAATTATCAGATGACGCGTTATGAGGCAATGCCTCATAAGAGTTGTATGCCATACAGAAAAAAGGAAAAATACAATTCATCACTTGACAGTAAGTTATAGGCATCAACATACTGTTTACTGTTTACTGTTAAAAAACTGCTCAATGCGTTTAAAATGCTCTTCCGAAGCCCAGAATTTAATGAAAGTGGATAGTTCAGCCTCCAGCGAATCTTCTCTTGAAAGGTTATGCGTTTGACGAATACTGTGTTTAAGTGCCTGAATATATTCCCGGTCATTACGGCTCATCTCTTTTGCCCATTTTCTCGTTTCGGAAACCAAGGCATCAGTTGAGACAACCTTGTTTATTAATCCTTTAGCAAGGGCTGTCTGTGAATTGATGACAGCCGAACCGGAAAGCCATTCAAGGGCTGTTGACGGGCCTACAAGTTCTACGAGACGTGTGAGTCCGCCCCATCCCGGCGGCAGATAGAAACGTCCCTGAGTAAAACCAAAGCGGACATGTTCGGCAGCGATACGGAAATCGAAAGCCAGTGTTGTTTCGCAACCACCACCGTAAGCGTCGCCGTTAATGCAGGCGATTGTCAGACAATTCAACATTTCGATCCTATGGAGGATGGTTGTCATCCGCCTGGCCATTCTTTTGCCATCGTCTTCGGTATCGAGGGTTGAAAATTTTCTCAGGTCTCCACCTGAAACAAACGACTTATGTCCTTCGCCGCTGAGCACAAACACGCGGATGTTCTTTTTCTCTTCCAGAATTTCGAGGATATCTTCCAGTTGTTCCATGACATCAAAATCAATGGCGTTTAGGGCATGCGGCCGGGCAATTTTAGCCCATAAAATCTGATCTTTGATATCGTATGTAACCGATTTTGAAGTCATATTATGAACCTCACCATTTAATTAATTTTAAATTTTGAAGTGTTGAATTAAGAATTAAAAAGTGAGAAATGAATACCATAATTTTCTGTATTTAATGGCGATGATCAACTAATTACAAACAATAGACCACCGACATTACTGCATTCGGCATTTTTAACCACTTACCACTTAATCCCTGTTTGTTTCTTCCACTATCCAGTTGATATAATCTTTATTACCGTTTTCAATAGGAAGATTTACAACACATGGACAATCATAGCTGTGTAACTCCTTAACCCGATCTGCCAGTTTTTCCAACTTTGATTCAGATGTCTTGGCGATCAAAATAGTTTCATGGTCTTCCTGTATTTCATTTTCCCACCAATAGAGAGAGTGCATGCCATCAACAATGTTTACACAGGCTGCCAGGCGTTCACTCACTAATGCTTTTCCAATTATTTTCGCTTCGTCAGTGTTGTTTGTTGTTATATATGTGAAATACGTTTTCATAATTATAACGTGAGGTTCGTTTAAGCTTATAATATTTACTTAATAAAAGTAGCTGTTAAATTAGATTATTCTATGATCACCGACAATCGCCCACAGACGACAGAGAAATGCTCTGATATTAAGTAAACATTATTTATTCTGAAAAACCGTATAATCAACGTGAGTTCGGTATCGGAATCATGCTTTATGCATCAAAATAGCTCTGTGTCGTCGATGGTCAGTCGTCCATCGTCAAGATATGTTATATTTTCACAGGTCGTATTCTCAATGTAATTATTACAACTCTGCGATTCTTATCCAAACCTCACGCTAATCATATGTTTTGAAGATAGTCTTTATATAAAAAAATTAAAGTAAAATCCGGTATAATTTATTGAATACCTTACCGATGCCTCAAGCGGTTGATGTTTATGATGATAAGGTATAAAAGAAATAAAATTGAAAACCAAAGAAATTCATATTAATTTACCTAGTCTATAAACGATAGATTATTCTTATTTATAGGCACAAACAAACGTTCTATATACACGGTTAACAACCGTATGTAAAGAGCGAGAGTGGTGGAATTGGCAGACACGCTAGATTTAGGATCTAGTGCTTTAAACGGCGTGGGGGTTCGAGTCCCCCCTCTCGCACTTTTTAAAGATATTAATCGTTATAAAAAAATTAGTAACAAATCTATATAATTAAATTAGTAAAAAAGGCATAGTAATTACGTGGATATTTCTGTAGAAGAAGTAAGTACAGTTGATAAAGAAATTACAATTAAAGCTGATAACAAGGATTTAGATCCGAAATTTGATAAGGCATTACGACAATATCGTAAAAGTATAAATATGCCCGGTTTTCGTCCGGGACAGGTTCCGCTCTCTATTGTTAAAAAAAGATATGGCAAAGAGATAGAGATGGAAGAAATACAAAATTATGTATCGGAAGTTTTCAGAGATGAAATAGTGCCCAAACATAATCCCATTGGTGAACCTAAGTTTGAAGATCTTAAGTGGGAAGATGGTCAGCTTGAAGTAAAAATAAAAATTGGAACCAAACCCGAGTTCGATCTTGTTGATGTAGAATCTGTAGAAGTGGATCAAATGGTTCATGATGTTACAGATAAGGAAGTTGATGAAGAAATTGAACGTCAACTCGAACAAAAAGGCGAGTGGAGCGAAAAAGAAACCGCAGCCGGCAAAGAAGATAAAGTTGTTGTTGATGCCGTAGCTTTGGATAAGGATGGTAAACCCAAAGAAAGCGATAAGGACGAAGATCAGGAGCTTGATCTTCGGGATGAGAAAAACAAAGAGTTTGCTGATGCTTTAAAAGGTAAAAAAGCAGGAGATACAACAACTGTCGAGTTGGGTGATGATGATGAAAAAGAGAAATTTGAATTGACGGTGAAGAAAGTCCTGGAACTCAATGTTCCGGAATTGAACGATGAATTGGCTCAGGAACTGAGTAATAAGGAAGCCAAGACGATTGATGAATACAAGGGGCTTATCAAGAGCCGGATTCAGCAATATTACGATCAGACGGCGCAAAATATGGCCAAAAATGAGATCGCCGATAAACTCGTTGAAGCTCACGATTTTGAGGTTCCCGAGTTACTTGTCGGACAGATTCAAAATAATTATGTACAACAGGTTAAAAAACAGTACGGTGATAATATTCCTGCCGATTTTGACGAGGAAGAGTATAAAAACAATATGAAAGATCGCGCTGTTAAAGATGCAAAATGGTTTTTCATCTCGGACAAGTTTCAGGAAAAGTATGAGATAGAAATTGACGCTGAAGATATTGATGCTCATCTCGCTGAAGAGGCGGCACGATATGGTCTCAGCGTTGATATGATGAAGCAGTTTTATGCTTCCAGCAACGAGCAACTAGAACAATTACGAATGAACATCCGTGATGAAAAATTGTTCGATAAATTGCTTGAAGAAGTGAAAGTTAATGAATTATCAAAAGAGGCGTATCAGGATAAGCATCAGGAAAAAGAGTAAGGAATCAGGCTATGATCATACCTAAACAACCTATATTTAATTTGGAATACGAAGAAGATAACCGACCACAGAATAACCTGATCCCGATGGTGATCGAAACCACCAGTCGCGGGGAACGGGCTTATGATATTTATTCAAGACTGCTCAAAGATCGTATCGTTATACTCGGTACACCTATAAATGACGCAGTCGCAAGCAATATTATCGCTCAAATACTTTTCCTTGAATCAGAAGATCCTGAAAAGGATATTAATTTTTATATTAATTCTCCGGGTGGTGTTGTATCATCAGGGCTGGCAATTTATGATACCATGCAGTATGTTAAGTGTGATGTTGCCACTACATGTCTGGGTATGGCGGCATCGATGGGTTCCGTTTTATTGACTGCCGGAACCAAGGGGAAACGTTCTGTGTTGCCTAATTCACGTGTAATGATCCATCAGCCATTAGGCGGAGTTCAGGGTCAGGCAAGTGATATTGAGATTGAAGCAAAAGAAATATTACGTATCAAGGAGACATTAAGTGGTATCCTGGCAGATCATTCCGGAAAATCTGTAGAAGATATTATTCGAGATTCGGATAGAAATAAGTGGATGGATGCTAAGGAATCAGTAGATTATGGATTAGTTGATAAAATCCTTGAACGTAAAAAATAAAAGTAGCTATTATCAGACTAAATTCAACTGTTCCTTATGAGTGAACAAAAGGATAATAACAATAACAATTTGATTCATTGCTCTTTTTGCGGGCGATCTAACTATGAAGTAAACAGTATGGTTGCTGGTCCCAATGTCTATATTTGTGACCGGTGCGTAGCTGATGCTTCGGGGATTGTGAAAAGTGATCTGGCATCGAGAGCCCGAAAGAGAGCGTCAAACTATAAACCACTGCTTAAGCCGGTTGAGATCAAGACGAAGCTGGATGAATATGTCATCGGTCAGGAGTATGCAAAAAAAACGCTGGCTGTAGCTGTATACAATCATTATAAGAGAATCAGCAGTGATCTCAATAACAGCCTGGATGATGTAGAGGTTGAAAAAAGTAACATCATGTTACTCGGACCAACCGGTTGTGGGAAAACGCTTCTGGCACGTACACTTGCCAATATTATTGATGTACCGTTTTGTATAGCTGATGCAACGGCACTAACAGAAGCCGGATATGTAGGTGAGGATGTGGAAAGTATCCTGTCCAATCTGTTACAGTCGGCCGATTATGATGTTGAACGGGCTCAGCGTGGTATCATCTATATTGATGAGGTCGATAAAGTGGCGCGCAAATCGGACAATCCGTCTATTACACGCGATGTATCTGGTGAAGGCGTTCAGCAGGCATTGTTGAAGATATTGGAAGGTACCGTAGCCAATGTACCGCCAAAAGGCGGGCGCAAACACCCGGAACAGAGTTTTATTAATCTCGATACGAAGAATATTCTGTTCATCGTAGGCGGAGCATTTGACGGCCTTTCCGAAATAGTGGCACGTCGTCTGTCAACCAGCACCATGGGTTTTCATAACGAAAAGCAGATCAAACACGATAAAGAAGATCCGGATATTTTTTCGTATGTGGAACCGGAAGATCTCCAACACTACGGACTGATACCCGAACTTATCGGTCGTCTGCCTGTTATCGCCGGATTGCACGACCTCTCCAAAGAGACAATGAAAGAGATCCTGAGCAAGCCGAAAAATGCTATAACAAAACAGTATAAAAAGCTTTTCGGATTGGAAGGTATTGAACTTGAATTCGAGGATGAAGCTGTTGATGCGATCGTTGATCAGGCGCTTGCCAGAAAAACAGGTGCCCGCGGATTGCGTTCTATCATGGAGCGTGCCATGCTGGATATAATGTTCACGTTACCGACCATGAGAAATATCGAGCGTTGTATTATTACACGTGCAACGATTGAATCGAAAGCACCTCCGATTTATGAAAAACGTAAAGCATCTGCATAAATAATTTCATTTATAAAAAATAAAAAAGCATCTTCGAACAGGAAGATGCTTTTTTTGTTTGGTATTATGGGGCATATTTAGGAGAGTCAATCGATTCTGCTAATTACTATTACGCGATGTTTGTAAATAAAACGACCTGATGAGATGAAATTATCAATGACGTCCGGCAGGATGAGAATACTTCTTATTCTTTTGCTGGTATTTATCGGTTTGGGTTCATTCATATACACGCAGTACCTTGTCAGTCGTCTGCGTAATAAAGAACGGATGAGTGTTGAGTTATGGGCTAAAGCCATTGAGTATAATGGTACACCGCAGAATGTTGATACTCGTAACGAGTTAAAAAATATGGCCAACGATATCGAGTCTCAGCCGGGTATTCCTGAGGTGAAAAAGAAACATTGGGTACAGGAATTACAACGTGCTGAAGTAGATCTGGCTAATGCCGCATTGGACTTTGTCGCATCTGAACTCATTATTAAAAATCGTTTTGAAATTCCATCGATCGTAACAGACAGCACACGGTCTATTTTATACTCGAGAAATATTAAGAAAAGCAGGTTGAATCAAAGTCTGGTGGATAAACTTGCAAAAATAAACAATCCTATAAAAATTGTGGTTGGTACAGGTAGTAAAAGCCAGAAGCAATATGTGTATTATGGAGAAAGTGCGACGGTAAAACTGCTTCGATATCTACCCTATCTCCAATTTGGGTTACTGGCTATCTTCCTGGGTCTGGCCTATTACAGTTGGAGTGGTGTTAAGAAAACAGAACAATCGAATCTTTGGGTAGGAATGGCCCGTGAAGCCGCCCATCAGCTTGGAACACCCATTTCCAGCCTTCTGGGATGGATCGCTTTACTTAAAGAATCAGATGATATTAATACCCAAAACATCGTTCATGAACTGGAACAGGATGTGGAACGATTACAGGATGTGGCTGATCGTTTTAATAAAATCGGTTCAGAGCCGGAATTACGCGTTCAAAGAATCAGTTCAATATTGAATGAGGTTATCGTTTATATGGAACGAAGAATGCCACAGCTGGGTAAGAATGTACAAATCAGAAAGAACCTCGAGTATGATGTCAAAGCGAATATCAATAAAGATCTTTTTCAGTGGGCTATAGAAAATCTTATTAAAAATGCGCTGGATGCTATCGACGTTAATCAGAAAGGGGCTTATATATCGGTTAAGACATATAGGAATGAGGATGACCTGATTATTGATATCGAGGATTCAGGTAAGGGAATTGAGAAGAAATATCAGAAAGAGATATTTAAACCCGGTTTCAGTACCAAAAAGAGGGGGTGGGGACTCGGGTTGAGCCTGACCAAACGAATTGTTGAGGAATATCATAATGGCAAATTGATTGTGGCACACTCCTCCCCTGGTAAAGGTACCACCTTTCGTATCACCCTGAAAATGAATAATGATAGAAGTAAAGCTTAATAATTATTTAAAAACCTTCTGTCAATCAGGGTTATAGCCACGTCTTTCCGCATACTCGAGTAACTCGGAGCGTAATAAATTTCGACCTCTGTGCAATCGTGAACGTATCGTACCGATGGGGACGTCCAGCATGTTGGCGATCTCTTCGTATGTAAAACCTTCTATATCACAAAGTAAGACCACCGTTCGAAAATCTTCGGGTAAATTTTCAAGAGCGCTGGTGATATCATCATCCAGTAATTCGCGGTATAATAATTCTTCAAGATCTGTAGTATCCGTCCGTTCACTTCTAATAGATTCATAAAACGTGGATACTTCGTTGTAATCTACCTTATACGGTTGCTTTGATTCTTTTCGATATTTATTGATATATGAGTTTTTAAGTATACGGAATAACCATGCTTTCGCATTCGTACCTTTCTCGTAACTATGGAAGAAACGAAATGCCTTAACAACGGTGTCCTGCACTAAATCTTCGGCATCATTGGGGTCTGTCGATAACCGAAGTGCAAAGTTATACAAGGCATCGAGATGAGGCAACATTTCATCCTTGAAATCTTTTTGCTTCTTTAATTCTTCCTTATTTAAAGTAGCCATCCCTTTCCTTTATAATTGTTCTGTCCTGTAGTGGCCAGATGTTTCAATTCCGTAACGATTGTAATAAATGATTTTTAAATGAATGTGTAATGAAAGAAAGAAATTGGGATTTTATTTGTTTTATGAACGTTTTTTTATGTGCTTGGTCTATATAATATAATTAATCGATATAGAAATAATAGTCGGATTTGTTTTATCTATGAATTACCCTTCTTGGTAATTTATGTTTTTGAATGAAAATCTTATATTTTTTTGTCAAAGGATAATAATAGTATAAATATTTAAGCTATTATATCGTAATATCTTAGTATATTATGTTATTTAAAAAAATTATATTAGAAAAATCAATAACGTGTCATATAGTGCATGTGTCCATGCCGCAGCACCAAATCCACGTATTATATAAATATAATTTAATGCGACCCCGAACAGGAATCGGAAGACAAAAGCATAGATAGTAAAGGGTTCACCCATATTGCCGGTAAAGTGAGCCAGGCTGAATAACATAGCGGCTGCAACTACAGCGGCGAATTTTTGTGTCCATCCCCTGAATGACAAGATTTTAAATAGCCACATAAAGACAGATACCAAAATCACCCTGAAGAATAGTTCTTCATATAAACCCGCCCCTAAGGACAATGCAAAACGTTGAATGGGGGACAACTGTATGGTGGGTGGGGGGATCATGTTCACTAATGCCGTGGTAAAATGAGAGATCGCAAAACCAAGAATTAGGGCATATACTAATGATTCAGCGATAATACCCAGGAAATATGTAACTTTGAGGGTGATATGTTTCTTCCTGTCTAAGAAGAAGATTATAATCCCTATGATCAGGGCAAGGGCAAATGTTAAGGCTGTGGTATTATATCCTATAAAAGATAATAATGACCGGATCCATACATCAGCGCTGATACGAACATAATGGCTTGGATCCACTTCCGAGAGATATAGCAAAAACTCATATAGGAATAATAACGGTAAACTTATAAGATACCCATACGCGGCACTCCTCGTATTTTTGTGATATCGTTTTATCCCTTCTGAGAAAGCACTCATTGACCGGATTTTTTAACTTGAACTTGAGAATGTGCGTTGTTAAGTCCCAACACGTTGTATGCCTTACGGGATAATTTGATATAATCGCCGGTTGTGCGGTCGTTAATCAATACGAATATCCCCTTCTTATTTACCGGATTGATCACATAGGCTATTGTTCCAAGGGGTAGGCTCGGACTTGCCGCTGTCAGGGCATCCGGATTGTATAAATCGCCATTCGTTGTAGGTTGTGCTATATCCGTGCTATCGTATACGACGGCTTTTATGGTATTACCGGATGGAGAATTCCCATTCATTAAATAGGGATTTTTATGGGTGACTGTAGGCGGTAGTAATATGGTCACTTCCTGTCCGGGATATAGACTATTTCCTGATATATCGGGATTCAAAGCATGAAATTCCTTTTTATCCATTTGGTACTTTTTTAGAAGAGCCTGTAATTTATCACCCCGTTTAACCTTATACCTGGTGAATTTACCCTGCGGTGTGGATTTCATGTTATTGGAAGATACCGACGGTGCCGAAATAGGTGCCTTGATGAGTAACCGCTGACCGATATTGAGTGTGTTACTTTTTAACTTATTTAACTGCTTGATTTGACTGATCGTCATATTGAACTTACGGGCAACCTTGTAGAGATTATCACCTGATTTAACGGTATAATAAGCTCTTCCGGGTGTTTCTTTATTCAAAAAATTATTATTTCTGTCGTTGTTTTGCTTTTTAACAGAAGATTTTGTCGCATTATCAGGACGGTTAGTATGCGGCGGAGAAACAAATAATGATTGTCCTATTTTGATGGTATTCCCCTTTAGGTTATTCCATTTCCGTAAATCCCTTATGGAAACATTGTACTCTTGTGATATGCTGAATAATGTCTCATTCGTTTTAACAGTATGCGTTTTTCTTTGATTACTGACCTGTGCGAAACCTGATACGCTTATCAGTAATATGACAAAAAGGGTGATATGGAATTTCAAAAATGATTTCATAATCTGGTTTAGACGTGCGTTTAATGTACTATCACAAATATTGTGAAAATCTAATGTTATTCTTCGTCAAGTTCCAATGACATTAACGCGGCCTGTAATTCCGATAGTGTTTTTTGTTCGTTTGTATTTCTGGCTTTTTCTATACCTTCTCTATACGTAGCAACGGCTTTTTTGTTATCGTTCAGCTCGGTATAAATGTCACCAAGATGGTAATATAAGCCGATATAATCCGGATCTTTTGTGTGTATATCTTCAAACAATTCACGAGCGCTTTCGAGATCATTCAACTTACGATATTCCAGAGCGAGTGCAAATTTCGTGAACGAGTCATCCGGATCATTCTCGAGATATTCCTTCAGTTTGTCGATCCTTTTATTTTCCATAGCATCAATCAGTTATCAGTATCAGTTGTATCCTTTACGAAGCTTTGCCCTGTAATGCATAGCTGGAGGCTCTGCCTCCAATAGAGTTATGGTAAATTAAAAACATAGCTGAACGCAGAGCTTCCAACCTGTCATTACGTCCCAAAGGGACGTAATAAGATGAAAAACATTATAAACGTATTTTATTGTTTGTTAATAGCCTATGAATACAGCACTTTGTTCACTGCTTACTGTTCACATGCCTTTCAATTTCTTCAATAGAATCACCGCCATATTTTTCCAAAAAAGCATTGGCTAACACAGGAGCAATTACATTTTCAATAACAACGACGGCCCGGGGCAATGCACAAACATCAGAACGCTCATAACGCGTTTCTTTATTTTTCTTTGATTCGATATCAACCGTTTGTAAGGGTTTTAGCATTGTGGGTATGGGTTTCATGACTCCTCGCAATATGACAGGCATACCGGTTGACATTCCACCTTCAATACCGCCGGCCCGGTTTGTGGCACGTTGATAGGTATCTCCCTGCCAGGTTATCTCATCATGAACTTCATGGCCGGCATGACGACCGGCTTCAAAGCCGTAACCTACCTCCACACCTTTCATAGCCTGAGTGGACATAACAGCCTGTGCCAGCTGACCGTCAAGTTTGCGATCCCAATGAACATAACTGCCCAGTCCGGCCGGTAAACCGGTAACAATAATTTCATAAATACCGCCTAACGAACTTCCCTCTTTACGGCGTGTCTTTATCTCATCAACCATTTGGCCGGTTAAATCGGGATCAAGACAACGAACTTCCGATTCATCTGCCTTATTTGAAATGATTTCGGCTCCTTTATCTCTTAGCAGATCC
This sequence comes from Balneolales bacterium, assembly GCA_035267045.1. Classification (GTDB taxonomy): domain Bacteria; phylum Bacteroidota; class Rhodothermia; order Balneolales; family DATFMH01; genus DATFMH01. Next base: position 29,655 of record DATFMH010000063.1, on the reverse strand, counting down.
GAAGTCCTGTTTCGAATACTGTCCCAATCTTCAACACCTACGCGGCCGATGCGCAAAACATGCCCGCCAATTTCTATTCCGAACCGGCGAAGAAACTGCCTTGCTATGGCACCGCATGCTACACGCATTCCTGTTTCGCGGGCGCTCGAACGTTCGATAACCGGACGGATATCATTGAATCCGTATTTTTGAATACCTACCAAATCGGCATGCCCCGGCCGTGGGACCGTAATGCGTTCTACTCCTTTACCCTCACCCTCTTTAGACATCACCTCCGGCCAATTCGCTTTGTCTTTCTCGTAAGCGCGGTTAACCAGGCGTAGTGCAATTGGGCTGCCGATCGTTTTGCCGAATCGCACTCCGGATTGGATTTTTGCATGATCCTTTTCAAAAGCCATACGTCCGCCACGGCCATATCCTTTTTGGCGTCTGATCAACTGTGATGCGATAATATCTTCCGTAATTGATAAACCTGCCGGAACTCCTTCCACAATACCTATAAGTTCCGGACCGTGCGATTCTCCTGCCGTTAAATATCTGATCATTAATTCTGTTTTTCGGATTTATTTAAAAATTTGGTGTCAAAACCGACTTGTTCAAGATAATCATAAGTTGCCACCCGTTCAGCTAATGTTCGGTTATCTCCACAAGCGTGTGACCGCAACCGGTTTATACGTTCCATATCACCTAGTACGATCAGTATATCACCCTTATTTATCCGGTCGGTGCTTCCGGGATTAAAAATAATCCTGTTCGTTTCCGAAGATACGATGGCCGTTATTACCAAATTATAATTTTGCCTGATACCGGCCTCTGCAATAGTTTTACCATCGATAAGCGATCCTTCAAAAACCATGACCTCATCAAAATAATGTTCTTCTTCGGTATGCCTGACAATCCGGTCAACAAAGAGTTCTACATTCGGACGAAGGATCACATTTGCCATTCTGTCGGCACCTATTTCGTAAGGTGATATAACCTTACTGGCACCGGCACGTAATATTTTACGGGTATTTTTCTGCTGATTGGTTCGTACAAGAATAAATAATTTCTCATTCAATTCCCGGGCGATTAGTGTGACAAACACATTGTCTTCATCTTTGGAAAGGGTACAAACCAATCCTTTGGCTTTGTCCACGCCGGCCTCCTGCAATGAATCCTCTTCCTGTGCATTGCCTTCCACGAATGGTATCCGGTTATCTCTCAATTCCTTGACAGCATCTTCATCATTTTCAACGACAACGATTTCAATTCCGGCATCGCTGAGGACCTGGGCTATCCGGTGGCCTATACGGCCATATCCACAAATTATATAATGTCCTTCCATCTTATGTATTTGTCTTTGAAGCGCCCGTTTTAAAAAAAGTTCATTTTCAAATAAAACCTGAGTTGTCTGGGAAGCAATGTAAGCCAGTGTACCTATACCAAATATAGAAATTAGAATTGTTAAAAGGCGTCCCGCATGTGATAAAGGTTTTACCTCGGCAAAACCGATAGTGCTGATTGTAATGAATGTCATATAAAAACCGTCAAAAATGGACATCCCTTCCAACAAGTGATATCCAATAGCACCTATTGCGAACAGTGTTATAAGAAAAGATACTGCCAGTGCAATTCGTAACCTGAATATATTTCCCATCAGATCATTTAACCGGTTTTTCATGTAATGAGATGAATACAAGTAATTTGCAAAGAAAATGTTGTCCTATATGTATAATAAACAAAATTTATAAAGAGGTGCCCACATTTATTTGCATTACGCTTCCCAACTGACTGAATGAGTTTCTGCTTATATCGAATTTAATTTTTTTAAGATGAATACCAATACCGATACTTGTGCCGGCCAAATCGAGCCTGTTGGATGTTTTTAGCTGTTCATGAAGGTAGCGATTATAACCAAGGCGGAAAAAAACGTGATCGCTTAATAAAAATTCACCGCCCAATTGTACATGCCGGATGAAATCCACGGTTATATCCGGATTTTTACTATCGTTCAATGTTTTAAGATTCCAACGGTTTAATGAATGTAACGTCAGCGATAACCGTAAGGGAACATGTAGTAACTTTTTACTGGCACCTATACTTATATTGAAAGGTAACTGTTCCCGAATATTATCAAATTGACTCAGTTGGGTACCCATATTAGTGATTGCAGCGCCAAATGTAAGGTTATCATCCGGTATCTGATAACGGGCGCCGAGTGTCAAGGCGATAGCTGATGATTGGTATTGATCGTATGATGAATGGATAAACTCAACGGCAGCACCATATTGCAGGTTGCTCCTGTATATGCGTCCGATACCAATACTTATGGCCATGTCGTAGGCATGAAAAGAACCGGTTTCTTTACCCTCCGAATTGGTCCGGGTGAAACTACCGTAATTCATATATCGTAAACCTGCTCCGATGGTCCCAATTCGGGATAAATAATAGGCTCCATTCAAAAAAGCCATATTTATATCCGAAATATGATTGATATATGATAAAGATAGTTTATTTTGACTGTTTTTCTGTAAGTAAGATGGATTGGCTTGAAACAGGGAAACATCACCGTCGGGCAGTGATACGGCATCACCGCCCAGCGCAGCCGACCGTGCAGAAACGGGAAGCTGTAAAAACCGGTAGGTTGAAATAACTGCATCCTGGGCATGAACAGTATTTAAGCCCAAGATGAATGTTAACATAATAATTAGTGTTGTTTTCACGTAATGTTGTACATTTGAGCATCTTAAAAGTAGTAATGTTTAATAATATAGCGGAAATTTAATGCGCATGAAATCCGAAACAGGCCTTATATTACGGTTAAAGTTAAAGGGTAAACGTTTCAGTAAAATTGCATGGAAATTTTAAATAATCTTGGTGAATATTGTTTGCTATTGTATCACGCTATTCGCTCTTCGACTGAAGTAAGTACTTATAGAAGTAATCTTCTGGCCGAAATGGTGAAGACGGGATATGATTCAATACCTATAATACTATTGACCGGAATTTTTACAGGGGCAGTTCTAACAATTCAAACTGCATATCAGTTACAGTATTCTTTTATACCAAAATCAACCATTGGCGCTATTGTCACACAGTCGATGCTTATTGAATTGGCAGCGGCTATCAGTAGCCTTGTATTAGCCGGGCGTGTTGGTGCCCGTGTAGCAACGGAATTGGGCACCATGCGGGTATCGGAACAGGTAGAAGCCCTTGAATCTATGGGATTTAATTCAGTGACGTTTCTTGTGGTTCCGAGAATATTATCTGGTATCCTGATGTTTCCTATATTATACATAATAGCCAGTGCTTCCGGTGTACTCGGAGGGCTTGTAGCAGGTGCCGTATTTGGAAATTTACCCATGTCGGTTTTTATGCATGGAGCTCACGAGTTCTTTTATCCATGGGATGTCGCATTTGGTATTATTAAAATGCTTGTGTTCGGTTTTATTATAACATCGGTAGCTAGTTTTAAAGGTTATTTTGCTACCGGTGGAGCAGAAGGAGTCGGTAAAAGTACAACCCAGGCAACAGTATTAGGGTGTATTTATATCCTTCTGGCAGATTTAGTGCTGGCTGCTATTCTGCTCTAATTAATTTTATATCCTTATGATTGAAATAAAAAATCTTAAAAAAAGTTTTGGCGAACATTTAATATGGGAAAACGTCAATTTAAAAATTGGCGATAGTGAAACGTTGGCTATAATTGGTAAATCAGGTTCTGGTAAATCCGTTTTATTGAAGCATATTAATGCCTTGTTGTATCCCGATGAAGGTGAAGTGATTATCGACGGTGTAAATATTTTTAAGCTGAATTATGTTGATTTACGCAAAGTACGGCAACGATTTGGTGTATTATTTCAGGGAGCTGCGCTGTTTGATTCCATTACGGCATTCGAGAATGTGGCATTTCCACTTCGCTATTTTACAGATAAAGATGAAGATGAGATCCATGAAAATGTGATGAAATGTCTTGATCTGGTCGATTTACAGGATATTGGCAATAAAACAACGGCTGAATTATCAGGCGGTATGCGTAAAAGGGTTGGGCTTGCAAGAGCCATAGTCATGGAACCTGCGTATATTTTATATGATGAACCGACCTCAGGGCTTGATCCGGAGACCTCTGATGAGATCAACGATCTTATTATTCATATGTCTGAAAATCTGGATATAACCTCTATTGTCGTAACCCACGATATTCACAGTGTACTCAGAGTCGCTGATCAGGCCGCATTTATTGACAGTCAGAAAATATGGTGGTCAGGAACCATTGAGGAAATGAAGACAAGCGACAATGACCGGTTAAATAAATTTATTAAAGCATCTGAATACCGTATTGAAAGTAATTATTTAAAGAAATAAGGAGATTATTCATTGAAGATATCCAGTAATGAAGCAAAAATTGGATTAACTGTTATCGGTGCTATTATTATTGGCATACTCGGTTTCCGAATTATGAAGGATGTGCCGTTATTCAGTAATACCACAAATATTGAATCGTTCTTTCCCAAAGTCGATGGCTTGACTACAGGTAAGAATGTATATATCAATGGCGTAGATGTTGGGTCCGTTAAACAAATAAAATTGACAAGTACGGATAGTGTCATGGTTGTCTTAAGTATTAACAAGAATTTAAGAATTCCCGTGGATTCCAGGGCATTTATCCGCTCAACGGATTTACTCGGGAGTAAAGCCATCGTTATTAAAAAGGGTGTATCAAATAAGTATCTTAAATTTGGTGACACTATTCAGGGTGTATATGATCAGGGCCTCATGAGTGAATTTCAGCAAAAGGGGATGACTATTGGCGATAAAGTGGCACAGGTTTCCAATAAATTGAATGATCTGGTAGGTTCAGCTAATAAAGTATTGACGGAGGACGTTCGTAAAAACCTGAAGACAACGATAAAGAATTTGCGGGATGCCAGTAATAATATGAATACGCTGGTGGCTGACAAGAATCAGGATGTCACGGAATCGTTGAAACATTTACGAAGCATTCTTGGTAATGTCGATACATTGAGTTCTACTAACAAAGATAAAGTGGATTCATTATTGACATCACTGCAGGAAAGCTCGAAAGAACTTACGGATTTATCGAAGCAGCTTACTGAAACCACCAATAAGATGAACACAATTCTTACAAAGATAAATAATGGCGACGGTACGCTTGGTAAACTGGTTAATGATCCTTCGGTTTATAATAATCTGGATAGTTTGTCATTTCATTTACAACGATTGGCTAAACACATTGATGAGCATCCGAGGCGATATCTGCGTAATATCAAAATCAGTTTATTTTAAAGCAGCTTGAAAAAGGCACATCATCGCCATAGATTTAATTCTATATATTGAAAGCCGATTTTCAAACGTTTTATAAATTGCTCTTGGCATAAGCATATTGTATATTTTGTGGCTTTATATAAGTTATTTAAAGATAAATAACGATTTTTCAGGACAACTTAATCAAATCATCACACACCATTCAGAGGTTTTTTAATGGGAGTAATGGAAAAAATGCGATCCAGTACCAAATGGATATTCTGGGTCCTAATTATTTCATTCGGTCTCTTATGGGGACTTGCCGATACTAAAGTCTTTAATGCCATCATGCGCGGACCTTCAAATCTGGGTAGCGTAAATGGTAAATCCATAACTATTGATCAATACAATCATCTGGTCAATCAGTTTATTGAAAATTACCAGCGTCAAACGCAAAATAATATGACTCCGGAGCTCAGGGCATATTATCAGGATATGGCATGGAATCAATTGGTAATGAATTCCATCTTAAATGATAAGATGCAAAAAATGGGTATTAGCGTGCCTGATGCCGAGTTGGTAAACATGGTAACCGGTAAAAATCCGGATCCGCTTATTCTCCAACAGTTTCAGAGAAAAGACGGTACGCTCGATCGTGTAGCTTTACAAGCTGCCATTAAAGCGCCTGAAAATACCAAAGCCTGGATTGCCATTGAACAACAATTGCGTGAAAAACGGCGCCGCCAAAAACTGAACAATTACGTTCAAAGCGCCATGGTAGTTACTAATAATGCCATTGAAGAAGCGTATATCAAGGCGCATTCCATTGCTTCCGCAGAATATGTTCGTTTCCCTTATTCCGATGTACCTGATTCAAGTGTGAATTATACAGATGCTGACTTAAGGACCTATTACGATACCCATAAAAATTTATTTAAGCAGAAAGAGTCCTGGCGATTTAAGTATGTGACTTTTTCAAAAGCACCAACTCAAAAAGATACGGCTCGCACTTTTAAAGAAATGCGCGATTTAAAATCTCAATTTAAAGAAGCCAAAGATGATTCTGCATTTATGGCTCGTAATGAATCGGCAACACCGTTCAATAACAGTTGGTTCACTAAAGACGAAGTTAAAAAGCCATTACAAGTAGTATTCTCTTTGAAAAAAGGAGATGTTAGTGATGTTATTCAAATCGACGGACGTTTACACCTTGTTAAAAAACTGGCGGAGCGTCGTAATAAAGGCAAAGTTGAAATTAAGTTTGCCGATTTTAGTCAGGATATAAAAGCCGATCCTATCGAGACAGTCGATAAAGTGGCTAATAATGCCGGTGATTTCAGCTATTATGCCCAACAAGGAAGTTTCGATAAAGAAGCAGAAACAGAGCATTTAAAAGTTCATACAGCTTTTGCCACGAAAGGTAATCCATACATTCCGGGATTGGGCCAAAGTCGGCAGGTACTTGATTTCCTTAAGGAAAACGAGACCGGTAAGATATCCAAATCGATTGAGATGAGCGATCAATTCATTGTGGTTAAGATAATAAAGAAAACACCAGCCGGTGTTCGACCTTTTAATGATGTGAAAAGTCAGATCAAGCCGATCGTTATTAATCAGAAGCGGAAGCAGCAAATTGAACAGAAGATTAATAATGCTCTAAAAAAAGATAATAATCTTGAAAGCCTGGCTAAGGCAAAGGGTAAGAAAGTACAAACCGCTGAAGATGTAGATTACAGCAGTAATGCGATAACCGGTGCGGGACGCGAACCCACTGTTGTTGGAGCTGTTTTCAATTTGCCATTAAATAAGATTTCGAAACCTATTGAAGGTGAAAGTGCTATATTTGTTGTGAAAGTTACAAAGAGAAATATGGCTGATCCTTCTAAAATGACGGCTTCGGATAGGAGCAAAATCCAGAATAAGTTGGAACAACAAATTGCCGGGTCATACGGCAAGGTATGGATGAACGAATTGAAAAAAGAATCGAATATTGAAGATAACCGCTCCATCCTGCAACAGAGACGATAACCGTTTTTAAACTTCAAAATTAGGGCAGTGCGGATTATCCGTCACTGCCTTTTTTTGTTTGTGATATGATTATCTTGATTTATCTGAAATGTTCAAATATGCGGCTACGTTATATATCTGAATTTGAATATTAAAGGAAATGATTTGCATGTTTTATACAGGATGTAAACCCGTAATGAGATGAATTTTTCCGGCACAGATAGAAAATGGATGAAAAAAGCTCTGTCTCTTGCAGAGAAAGGGCGGGGCTATGTTGCACCCAATCCTCTTGTAGGATGTGTTATCGTCTCGGATAATGGCCAAATGATTGGCAAGGGTTATCACGAACGCTTCGGTCAGGCACATGCCGAAATAAATGCTCTCAATTCCGTTAAAGATAAATCCGGGTTAATTAATGCGACCGTGTATGTTACGCTTGAACCCTGTTCGCATCACGGAAAAACACCGCCCTGTGCCGAAAAATTAGCAGATTTGCCTGTTCAAAGGGTTGTTGTGGCCATGGTAGATCCTAATCCCGCCGTTAACGGTAAGGGAATAAATATCCTTAAAGAGAGAGGTAAAAAGGTTGATGTTGGTTTATTTGAGGAAGAAGCCACACGCCTAAATGAGTTTTTTGTTCACTATAACAAGTATCACAAACCATTTGTCACACTTAAAATTGCACAAACATTGGATGGCTATATCTCTGCACCCGATGGTGATTCCAAATGGATAACCGGAGAAGCGGCCCGTGTGAAGGTTCATCAATGGCGAAGTGAATACGATGCTGTGATGGTTGGCAGAAATACAGTCCTGTTGGATAACCCCAGACTTACTGTGCGGCATGTAGAAGGCCCTCAGCCGTACCGGATTGTAATAGACGGAGATTATGGCCTCGCACGTGATTTGAACGTGTTCAGCGACCAATATGAAGAAAAGACAATCATTGTCACATATAATAAGGAAAAAGTAAATCAGGTAGCCGATCCTATGCTGAGTATCCTACAGCCCAATTACTTCAGGGGGCAAACGATATTGGTATCGAAAGTAGACGGACACTCCGATCTGGATCAGGCCATAAAAAAACTTGCCGAGATGTCAATTACTTCCGTATTAGTGGAACCCGGCAGCAGATTGGCAAGTTCTATGATTAAAAACAGGTTGGTGGATAAATTGCATATGTTTATTTCCCCAAAGTTACTTGGTGGCGGTACACGATCTGTTCTTGGGCTTGGCATTGACAGAATGAGTGAGATTTTGGAATTGAGAGATGTTAGCTGGGAACAAATTGGTGATGATATACTGATGACCGGTTATTTTTAGATTCGTTATCATCATAAGACTGAAATATTGAAAAGATTACGTTAATCTGATTATCATTCATTTCTATTAATACATAAAAGTTATGTTTACTGGCATTATTGAAGATATTGGCCGCGTCAGGGAAATAAAATCCTTAGAGGGCGGTATTGAAATTAGTATTTCATCAACGCTGTCAAAAGAATTGGGAATTGACGATAGTATAAGTGTTAATGGTGTTTGTCAGACAGTTGTGGCCATGGATAATGAAACATTCACCGTTCAGGCTGTGGAGGAGACACTGCGCAAAACCACATTTGGTAGTTTGAAGGCAAAAGATCTGGTTAATCTTGAACGTTCAATGACACTCGAAACAAGAGTAGACGGACATATCGTACAAGGTCATGTAGACACAACCGGAACAATCACCGGCATTGAATATGAAGGTACCAATTGGCTTTTTACTATTCGATATCCCGAAAGTTTTAAAGACCTGATTGTTGGCAGGGGCAGTATTTCTGTAGATGGTATTAGCCTGACGGTGGCACGGGAATATGATATGGAATTTACGTTGGCCATCATTCCATTCACTTACGACCATACAAACCTAAGAGATAAAAAAGAGGGGGATCCCGTAAATCTCGAATTCGATATTCTTGGTAAATATGTCCAGCGCTATTTGAATAACCGGCAAGATCTGTGAATAGTGAACAGATACCATTTATCGCTTAACACTAAAATCCTCCACCAAAACCACTACTTCCGGCGCCGCGGCTGATTGGCGAATTGCTTTGTTCCAGGTTGTTCAAAAATGGAAGTTTCTGGATTATACTCTGGAATTGAGCATTGTTCACAGTTAAACTGAATAAATAGTATTTAAAGTTACCAAAGGGATTAAACGTAAAATTCAGGTTCCACATGTGAAGCCGCCTGCTTACACGAAATTGTGAAGGCGTGAGTTTGTGCTGCACAAAATCATAACCCAGAGATGTACTCAGCTGCCACTCGGGTGTAGGGTTCATAGTGATACTCTGGGCATTAATAACAGCTGATTTACTACTTCTGTTTTTATTAATGTAATTCCAACTGTAATTAAAAGATAAGCTGAATGACCAGGGAACATCGAATGGCTCGACCGGAGTAGTGTTAAACATCGGGTCGAAGGTATGGAAAAAACGTTGATTGTAAGGATCATAATGAGCCGGGTAATAATAATGCCTGGGCTGACTGAAATGTCCACCATTTTGTCCACCCCTGAAACTAGTTCCGGCGCTTATATTAAAACTTGTCAGGCGAAGTAAATGTCCCGTTTCGGTTAAAAGATATTTATTAATCAGAGTGCCGAGGGAATCGGTAGCATAAAAACTGAAGTTGGCGCTGGCATTGATATTTACATTGTTGATAATGCTCGTATTTAAGGAAGTATTAAGAGGCGACAACTTAAATCGGCGAGCCGCAAAATTATAACTGGTATTCGCGCTAAGATTATCAATCAGTTTTATAACTTTTTCTTTTTTCTCACCTGTCGAATCTCTTTTAATCTGCTTGGTCTCAAATATATTGTTAAGTCCCAGAGAGATACTCTCTGACCGACCTGATCCCGGTCCGTTTATAATGCTTCCCTGATATATCGGATAACGTTGTGTATTACCCAATGTATCAGTTTGTACCGTACGGTAGATACCCCAGAAGGGTTTACTGAAGTCGGGGCTGTAAGAAAAGGATATGGTAGGAATTAAAGTATGACGAAAGCCGTAAAGATTGCCGATACGCTGATTCCAAATACCGTATAACCGCGTATTCAATGAAAGACTTGATGAAAACTGATGGGCGGCAACGAAACCTTTTACATAATGTGTTTCCACCCGGTTGGAATCGGGATTAAACATCTTTCGTATTGTTTCGGGATACCAGTATTCGCTCATGTTTATACTCCCGCTCAAATTAAAATGACTCCTGGGCAGAAACTGAGCAGAAATGCTTCCATTCTGACGAAAACCGAAGTTAAAAAGTTGCTTTTTGCCGGTAGCTTCCCTGTATTTGGCCGGGTGGGTTAAAGCTTCGAACCAATTCGTCTGGGCGGAATCAGCAGCAATCGGGGTATAATCGAAACGGCTGTCGAAGTTGTTTCTGTAGGATATGCTTATCGACTGGTACCACTTATTGGACAGCGGATTATTGGATTGAAAAGGACTGAGTGTTTTTAGTGAGAAACTCATGGTGGGCCCCGTCAGCGTTGTTGTATTCGTCTGAAAATTCTGGGACTGGGCCATTGAAATATTAAAGTTGTACAAATTATTCGGCTGATTGAACTGATAAGCAATTCTGGAATCAGTGCTCACAGATGCCCGGTTATTGATATTATATGAATTGCGCGTGTAATAATTGCTGGTTCTGAAATTGATATTTGCATTCAGGTTGGCATAAGGTGAAAGTTGTTCATTATGCTGAATGGAGATCTTTTTTTGAATATTCTTTTGAAAGTTGGGATCGGTAGGTTCAAGTCCGCGTTCTAATGAATAACCGACATCTATGCTCCCGGTATATTTATCAGTTTTAGCATAATTCAATGTAGCTTGAGTATGGAAGGTGCCCGAAGTATAAATATCAAAATCAATTTTCCCGGTAAGGTGATCATTGAAATACTGGAACCATCCGAGATTTCGCAATCCGAGCCCGCGTGTTTGTTGTTGTTGAAATGCATAAGTAGGTGCCAGAAATCCAGACTGTTTACGATCTATTTTGGCCGGGACATACCCGAATGGCAGGATAATAGGATATGGAATATCAAGAATGTAAAGTCTGGCGTTGGTAAAGAATATTTCTTTTTGATTCACAACCTTCATTTTCTTGGCTTTAATATAAAAATGAGGGTGAGGAAGCATGCAGGTCGAGTAGATAGCATTCTTAATGAAGATGACCTTAGGCGTTTTATTTTTAACTTGTGTCCCGATCAGGTTCCCGTTGTGGACATTAACCCTGGCGACAGTAAATTTACCTTTACCTGTTTTATAATTAAAGGCGATTTTTTCACTTCTGATTTTCTCGCCACCACCGCCACCACCACCATTGGGAATGCTGCGTCCACCTTCCTCACCCCCACCGCCTCCACCGCCGCCGCGTGTCAAAACAGGGTGGGACAGAGTGTCCTGTGGATTAGCGGCACTGGCCTTCATGATATGGGTATCGAGGTTCAGAGAAATCTTTCCCGCAGAAAGGGTACCTTGAGTATGCTGTACTTTGGCAGATCCGTACAAAGTAGCATCACGGTCGGGTTTGAACAAGAAAATAAGAGAGTCCTTTGCCGAAAAATTAACAGTACCTTCCTTCTTGCCCGGTTGTTGTTGATTGCCGGAAGGCAAATTCTTTGGACCTTGTACCTCTCTTTCACGCATATTTTTCGGTAAAACATGACGTGATGTATCTACCTTAATGGTGTGAGTCGTATCGACTTTCGTAGTATCCGTTTGCTGTGCAAGAGATGGAAGAGGGGATAAAATTATTACCCAAAGCGAAAGAAGTACAACAGATGCGGGGCACCTAATACGTTCTATAACAAATGCAAAAGGCAGCCACCGCACAATTTTTATAATATTTTTGTTTTGAAATCAAAAGTAAGACTTGCCGCACCAAGTAAGGCCGCATCATTTCCAAGCGGTTCGTAAATGACCTCGAAACCATCATGAAATGGTAGCATCAACCGGGATAAAGCCGTTTCTTTGGCGGAATCCATTATCCAGTGGCCCGCCTGTGCCACGCCACCGCTTAATACGATTTTACGTATATCCAATACGTGAATATAGTTTACAATGGCATAACCCAGTTTTTCACCGGCAGATATCAAAATATCCTGAGCTATTTTATTATCCTCATTGGCAGCATTAAATAAATGAAGAGGTTCCAGGCTTTCCCAGTCACTAACAAATTTCTCATACAGAGGATTCTCAGGATATTGGCGAATAATATCGGCTGCATAACGGCTTAAAAAGCGCTGTCCGATATAAGCTTCTATACCACCCCTCGCCGGGCTGTTCGAAATAGGACCGTGGTAATCGATGATAACATGGCCTAATTCAGCGGCTCCACCTGTAGTTCCCCTGAAAAGTTCTCGTTTAAATATAATACCACCACCGACACCTGTTCCCAGTGTCAGCATAATAAAACTATCAAGATCCGTGCCTACACCAAAATTCATTGATCCGACGGCTGCAAGGTTTGCATCATTTTCAACCCTGCATACATAGTCGGTTCTTTTCTTTATTTCAGAAGCCAGGTTTACAGTTTGCCATCCCGGCAGGTTAGGTGGATTAGATACGGTTGTTTGGTCTAAAGAAATGACTCCCGGGGAGCCTATACCAACACCAACGGGTTTATTGTCAGAAGCATAACCTGCGGCCATCTCAATGGCCCTGGCAATCCTGTCTAATGTATGATCCCTGCCTTTTTCAGCTTCCGTAGGAATAGATATTTTTTTTATAATTCCTTTTTTATCATCGACCAGGGCGCCTTTAATATTTGTACCGCCCAAATCAATTCCGATCCCGAGCATATATATGATTTTTTAGGGTTAAAAAAACTCTCTTTTAATAAACTTTGGGAATTTAGTAAAAATTGAACAGATGTGGTGATTACAAATTTGGATTATTAAAAGAATAAACTAAAAAATGTTACGATTTATACTGTTTGGATGTATGAGAGTTCCAAATATGGTTATTTTTTTATCTCAACTCTGTAAACAGTTTCACCCTTTTTTTGCATACCATACTTTTCCCGTGCAATTTTCTCTATCAACTTCGGGTCATTTTTTAATTCGTGGATTTTTTTATTGAGTGTATCCGTTCTTTGCTTCAACATCTCGGTTTTCTCTATTAGATGCTCCTTTTCCCGGCTTAATTGGTAGCGGGTCCATACACTATAGGTATCCAGAAACCCAAACCATACAACTAAGAATGCCAGAAGTAAAAAAAGCAGAAAAGATTTTCTCCACCTGAGTGGATTGAAGTTTTGTAAATTCATGCCTTAAAGCAAATAGATACTGACAATTTTATTACGATAATATCTGCTATAATATCCATTATTTGTTGAACAGAAACAATTGTTAGAGAAGAATAAATGCATATTTGATTTTTGAACCTAAGTTATTGATGATCTGAATGATGAATTGGTAGATGATTTATGAATTCTATATGATAAATAACATAATGTTATCGCTGAGTATCCTGTAAATATTATAACCAATTCAAACGTTGAACCGGGATTGTTGTGATGTATAGTTGTTAGAACGTTTAAAAAATGAATATAATGATTGGGAATCAGGGGATTTCAAAAGAGTAAGGGTCTTATATATTTTGAATACCAACCATTTACCACTGTTAAAGGCCTTTCACCACTTAAAAAGAGCATATAGGTGGCTAATTAATAAATTAGCCCGCATTGCATTGGTTCAAGCAGCCACCTAAAGTCAACTTATTCTATTAAACTCCGGACTATTATCTGTTTTCGTCTGATTATGAAGTAAATACTTACCAATCAGGATGGGTGGACTTTGGCTCATACCACTAAAAATTTTGTGTTCTTTGAATACAGATAAACCGTTTCATCAGCTACGGTTATAATTATCCATAGCCATGACAGGCACTGGAAAAACTATTTAAGCTGAAAAAATATCCGGACTTCCCATTTTTCAAAACCATTCTATAAAAAGATAAAGGAATCCGGTATGAGGGAAAGTAAATCATTTCAATAAACAGTTATCATCTATGAAAACAAGTCATCCTCTTCGAATCACATTTATCAAATGTTTTAATATTACTTTTAATCGATTATCATATTTCAATTTACACTTGTTGCTCACCATAATATTTTGTGTTGTTTACGTAAATGTAGTTCGGGGGCAGACACTTCCTATTGGTGGTTTTCGGGAAAACCAACTCCGTATTCAACAATTAGCTGGTGATTCCATGTCTTATTCATTTACTAACCGCCCTTTAGATCTATATGCTTATAAAAAATATATGGGGCAGTCATCACTGAAAGGAATATGGGGTGAGCCATTACGGGATGTTAATCATCACTTTGCTTTTTTTACAGTAGGCGTATATGACCCTGTTTTCAAGAATACCTATAATACAAAATTGCCTTATGGTGAAAATAACGGTGCCGCCTGGTATGGACGTGGACTTATATCAGAATTTCATGGCGGATTTTATGTCACATCAAAATATGTAACACTGACTTTCCGCCCGGATATTGTCTATCAGCAAAATAGAAAATTCTTAGTGCCCCGGTTTGTCCCCCGGGATTCCAACGGTAATGTAGAATATGGTGCCGAAGGAATCGGGTTTATCATTGATAATCCTTTTCGTTTCGGACCAAAGCCTTACTGGACGTTTGACTGGGGTGAGACATCCCTGCGAGTTCATTATAAAAGCCTGGAAGCCGGTTATAGTACGGCTCCTCTTTGGTGGGGGCCGGGTGTACGTTATGCTCTTGTAATGAGTAACAATGCTCCGGGTGTGAAACACATATTCCTGAAAAGCAGAGAACCGATATCTATACCTCTTGACATCGGGAAGGTGGAATTCAACCTTATCTGGGGCTGGCCACAGGACTCGAAATATTTTATTCAATCAACATCATCAAACCTGATGTACAAGTTGAGAAACTATACGAGAAATCGTTTTATGAGTGGCATGAATATCGTTTTTTCACCTTCCATCCTACCGCATCTTTACATTGGTTTGACACGTGTATTCCATCAGTATATTCCCAAAAACGGATTACACGCCGCTGATTTTCTGGATCTTTTTCAACCCTTTCAGAAAAAAAACCGGAAGAAGGAGATTGGTAATTATGGAAATGACGTAAAGAACCAGTTGGCTTCCGTTTATTTTCGCTGGTTGTTTCCTGAAAGTCACGCCGAAATATACGGGGAATATTATAAGGAAGATCACAATTGGGATTTACGTGATCTGCTTATGGAACCGGATCATATGAGGGCATATACGATAGGTGTTCAGAAATTGATCATGTCGAACTGGATAGATTTTTTTAAAGTGAATGCAGAATTGAATTCAACGGAACCCGATTTGACAGAATTGGTCCGGCCACAAAATTATGATTATTCGCATGGACTCATACGAGAAGGTCATACGAATAAAGGACAAATACTTGGAGCCGCTATTGGTCCGGGTTCTCAAAGCCAGTTTCTCGGGGTAGATGGTTATTTTGATAAAGGAAATGTCGGGCTGTTTATACAACGGGAAGTTGATAATAACCTGTTTCATTATATATATAATCTTAATCATGTGAATCAATATCAAGGGGTTACATACAGGGATTGGTGGAATCACTGGGTGAAACTGAATGTCGGAATTGAGGGGCGTTACAATTTATCCCGGGTTATGTTTTACGGTAAAATCGTTTGGGATAAAAATTACAATTATGGCCGGTATAATATCGGACAGTCACGGACAACTAAAGATGATTTAGTAAATATGCAGTTTCAATTGGGGATACAGTATTTGTTCTGATTTAAAAAAAACGTATAAAGTAAAAAACGTGTAGGGACATTTCATGGCATGTTCCTACACGTTTTAATCAAGATCAATCAATTAATGTATATTCGACTGTTTATGAACCTTTAATTACATCAAAGGGGATTTTAATCTTCATAATGATATTCCGACCCGGGTTTAATGCGAATTCACGATAAGTGCTTAAATGATCGATATAAGCTTTATTGAACAAATTCGTTACCGACAGATCCACATTTAAAGTTGTTTTACCGACATGGATATCTGAACCGGCGGAAAGGTCAACCAGTGTATATCCATTTGTTTCAGGTTCATTGACAGCTAACCTGTTTTGTTTGGCATAAATGGTTGTATGTAAAGAGAAATAAGGATCTGTGAGCCGGCCGATTTTAGGATGAGTAAGACGAAATCCAATTCTTCCATGATCCGCGGGCATATATGGAAGTGGAGCATGAATAGCCAGGTTATCGCCACGTAACATGCTATAACCCCCATCCAGTGTCAGCCATCTTGTCGTTTCTACGCTTAATGAAGCGTCAATGCCCCGAATTCTGGCATTCGCCTGCTTGATATTATAGATATAATAACCGGATTGCGGATCGATATTGGTCGTTTCTTCTGGAAAGATATATTTGGAAATATGATTATTATATACCGATAATTCCCCAATAAGGTGACTTGCCACAAATTTTAGAGACGTTTCTACATTTGTAGCCAGTTCGGGTACGAGGTTTGGATCACCGACTTCATAACGCAGTGTCCCTTCGTGAACACCGTTGGCAAATAACTCAAAAACAGTTGGTGCTCTCCAGGCTCTTCCGATGTTTCCGGTGAGTGAAAAGTTGGAAGTGATATGCAAGGCGGCTCCAAAACTACCACTGAAGGCATTGTATTTTCTGTTTGCTTGAGAAACACCAAGATCAGGTGTCTTTAATACATCCAGGTTACGTGTGTCGAGACGCCCACCTGCTGAAAGGTTTAAAGGACCTAATTTAGCCTGTTCAAATAAGAAAGCTGCATAATCCTGTTCATTATAACCCGGAATTAATTTTTCCTGTGCTAAAGTTCGATTGGTTTGAATCATTGAAGACACGCCGAAGGTTCCGAAAACAGGACCAAAAAGTGTGTGGTGAACTTTGACGTTAATGGTTGATGTATTTAAAACGAGATGCAACGAGGGGTCGGTTGCCATACTGGATGAGAATTCCTGTCGGTCGTTATGTTGATAAGCGGCATTGACATCAAATCGCAATCCCTTCAATGGGATATTTGCTTTGAGGTGTAATAAATCGTTGTGTAGCGGTTGATATGGTGTTCCATGAGGAGCATCGGCAGGATTTTCGTGTATCTCAACTTTTTGAAACAGATGCGAGTAATCGAGGGATAACCTACCCCAATGTTGAGAAGTTCCGACCATAAAGCTTCCATTCGATTTTCTTAAACCACTATTAAACAACGTACCTTTGGGAGTTGCTATATTACCGGCGTTTCTGTGGCTGAATTCTGCACGATATCCAACCGTGCCTTTGGCGCCGTGTAATTGTATAGCACCGGCTCCCTGGTTGTTATTAGTGAACCCGGCAAAGTCAAGTTGTCCTCCCATTACCGGGGTATGATTTGTGGATTCCGGGAGATCCGGGCTGATTACATTAACTACACCGCCTAAGGCACCGGCACCGTATAAAACACTGCTCGGACCTTTAACTACTTCCATCTTTTTTACACTGAACGGGTCAATTTCAGGTCCGTGCCGTTCACCCCAGTTTTGTGCTTCCTGCCGCACACCATCTACAGCCACAACCACGCGTTCAGACGAAAGTCCGTGAATAACCGGTTTGTCCACTCCGGAACCCGTATTAAGCAAGGTTACACCGGCAACATTTTTAAGAGCACTCATAGCTGTCGTACCGCTATTCTTGTTAAAATCTTTGGCACTTACAACAGAAATGGACTGTGAGCTTGATAAAATATCGGTCGGTTGTGGACTACCGGAAACGGTTAATCCCGGTAGTTCCAGGGTACTTTCCTTCAAAATTATCGTTATGGGTCCGTTGAGCTTTGTTGTGTTTATTTGGCGGATTTCCTTTTTATATCCTACATATGAAATCTGAACATGATAGTTTCCTTCAGGCAGATCATTAATCTCAAAATAACCCTTACTGTTGGTAACCGTACCCTGGTTTAAAGCAGCAATATAAATTTGGGCATCGGGGATTGGATTATGATGAGTATCATAAACATATCCGGTGAACTGTTGTGCGGCAGCTTCCGAAATCGGTATCAATAATAATATTAATACAATAGATGTAAATAATTTATATACAGAGTGTTCAATCCGTATTGACATAGTAATTTTCGTTTAATTTTTATATAGTTGTATTAACAGGTATGGAGTTATCCCATACCATGGCTGATATTTGATGTGGTCTCCCCTATACTATGGGATTCAGCCGGTTAATGAAGATTATATGATTGTCAATACGGGTGGAGCTCTCTTGGATGGAAGATGAATTAAGCTGGAATACAAATAATGAACTGATATTTGCAACAAGAGTTGGTGTCCATCATGTGCTAATCCGAGAATAGGAAGGCTGGCGAAGACATGTCCGGAAGCAAAATGACAAGCCAGGCAAAAATTACTTACAGGTTGCGTCAGGCTATGGGTATCGAAGGTGTTATAAACAACATGATGCTTGTTTGAAGACGGAGCGATAGGCTCATGCTTGTGCAGGAAGCCAAGCATCAAGACTACGGGAACGTAGCATATAAGCAGTATAATCGCCGATTGTCTTCTGAACTTTTCAGTCATACATGTTATATATAATGTTCAATCACCGGTAAGTAAACGCATTTTCAAAATGCCTGATTTTATGTTCGGTCGGAGATTTACTCAAAATGGCGATAACATCAAAACGTGTTGGCGAGCCATCCATTTTCCGTTCATACAGCCAGGCTTCCGCCGCTTTAAAAATTTGTTGCTTCTTTTGATCGGTCACAGCGTCTTCCGGGTACCCATACTTTGTACTTGAGCGTAATTTTACCTCTACAAAAATTATTTCCCTGCCATTATGTGCCACGATATCAACTTCAGCTCTATCAAACCGGTAATTTTGTTCGAGGATTGTATAGCCTTTATTTTCTAATAGGTTAACAGCTAAACGTTCACCCTTATCACCAAGTTCTTTTGTTGATTTCGTAGTACTCATAGGTTCATATTGTCTTTATGAATTAATTAAATAAGGGAATGAAATGGATACAACCAAAATGTTTTACAAATATTTTAATCAAAACGAAATAATTTCACATTTCCAGCCTTAAAGTATGAGATTCCGGGTCGGGGCCCGGAATGACGTCTGTAATTAGTGGTTGATAACCATAATAAGCGGCTGGTAGCTGTAATAATAGTATCGAGTCCAAATAAAATTCACCCAAAGACGTCATCCTGAACCGGATTCAGTATCCAACCAAAGTGTAGCTAACGGTTACACACCGAAGCTTTTTTTAAGACTGACATACTCCTGGTCAAAGCAGTATAAAATGGCAGGATACCTCAGGATTTTTTTGAGGATTCGCCGTTTGTTTTATTCTTATAGTCGTTCACATAAAAACCGTCACCTTTGTACACAACACCGGCGCCGCCTGATATAACGCGTTTTACTTTTTGCCCGGTTTCGGGATCGGTCTTCAACGGTTTTTCATTGATTCCCTGCATCATTTCGAAGGTGGAACCATCTTCCCGTTTGTAAACGTACGTTGGCATGGCTTTAAAGCTTATGTTAATAATTAATTGGTGTAAGGTTCACTATTTTGCCCTAAATATAATGATTTTTAGCTAATACTGTTTATTAACTATAAAAAACATTGCTACTTTAACGCAGCCAATCCCTTTTTTAGTCTGCTCATGGCTTCTTCCAATTGATCCATGGAAGTAGCATAACTAATACGAATTCCGGTAGGTTCGCCGAAAGCGTCACCTGGTACGACGGCAATTTCATATTCATCGAGTAGATACATGCATAAATCGGTACTTGTCTTAATTTCTTTACCGGAGGCATCTTTTTTACCCAGAAATGCAGAGATATCCGGAAATGCATAGAAAGCGCCGCCCGGTTTGAAACAACGGACCCCATTGATACTATTCAAAGCCTCAACGATGTAATCTCTTCGTTCCTTGAAGGCTTTTTGCATTTTATGTACCTCATCCAAGTTGTTGGTATAAGCAGCTTCACCAGCTTTTTGCGAAATGGATGAAGGAGCGGATGTTTCCTGACTCTGGATCTTGGCCACAGCATTAACAACATACGAGGGACCGGCCATATAGCCTAAACGCCATCCGGTCATGGCAAATCCTTTGGAAAAACCATTGATTATGAGTGTACGCGATAACAAATCAGGGGCGACCTGACCAATACCCACATGTTCCTGATCAAAGACGATATATTCATATATTTCATCGGATATGATGTACATATCAGGATGATGGCGCAATACTTCGGCCAGTGCTTTGAGTTCATCTTCTGAATATTGACTACCTGTCGGATTTGAAGGAGAACACAGGATAAGAGCTTTCGTCTTTGGTGTTATAGCTTCTTCGAGCTGATCCGGTGTCATACGGTAGTTATTATCGAAATCGGTGCGAACAAAAACCGGTTTACCCTGGGCCAGTTCGACCATCGCCGGATAAGAGACCCAATAAGGTGAAGGAATAATAACTTCGTCTCCTTCGTCCAAAAGTGCGAGCATGGAAAATCCAATAGATTGTTTGGCGCCGTTACTGACAATGATATCGCCGGGTTTATATGACAGACCGTTATCCCGCTTCAATTTAGCGGCAATAGCTTCGCGCAGTTCCGGGGTGCCGGTATTCATCGTATAGCCGTGGAAACCATCATTAATAGCCTTGATGGCCGCATCACAAATATGACGTGGCGTTTTGAAATCCGGTTCACCTGCACTAAGGGATATCACCGGTTTACCGGCTCGTTGCAGTTCTTTAGCCCGGGCTGATACTTTTAATGTTGCTGAAGGAGCAAGAGAGGCAGCTCGCTTGGAAATCATAATGATACTGGATTTATGATTAGTGAGAGATTGATTTGAGTGCGTAATTTACAAAAAACAAAATGGGTTTACTATTGGGTCAGGTGTTATTTTTCTTGTTTTCGTATTTCTGCATATTTGGCCCGGAGAGCTTTGCCGACATTATCAGGGACAAAGTGATTAAGTTCACCACCCCAGTATGCTACTTCCCGAACAAGGGAAGCAGATACAAATGTGAGTTCTTCGCTTGGCATCAGAAAGAGGGTGTCGACATCCGGAGCAAGGCGGCGATTCATGAGCGCCATGCGGAATTCATATTCGAAATCGGAAATCTGCCGTACACCACGAATAAGGGTATGAATTTCACGGCTGCTTGCATAATCAACTAAGAGCCCGGTGAATTGATCGATTTCAACCTGTTTTCTCCACTCATGATCATCCACACATTCTCTGATTAAATCAAGGCGTTCCTGAACGGTGAAAACACAATCTTTACTTCGGTTATCTGCAACGGCAACAACTACTTTATCGAACATACGTGTCGCTCGTTCAAGAATATCGATATGACCATAGGTCATGGGATCAAAGGAACCGGGATATAATGCGGTTAACTTCATATTTACTCCTTGGGCTCTTCAGCATCAGGTTGATTAACAGGATAACGTAAAAATATGGTTACTATCGTACGCCCGTACGGTTTCATGAATACACAATTCGGATGTTCCGCAAAATTATGGCGTGCATCATGTTCCAATATAAACCATCCGTCGTCCTTAAGCCATCCATCATTAAGGATATGTTCTATCAATTCATGCATTTCGGGATAGCTGTACGGGGGGTCGGCAAAAATGAGATCATATGGGGTTGGCAGACCTTCGATATACCGGGAAACTTCCATATTCTGGCAGATAACCTGTGAGTCAATACCAAGGTTTTTGGCATTCTCCATGATCCAGCGTATCGCATCGCGGTTATTATCCACAAAGACCACTTGATCGGCACCGCGTGAGATGGCTTCAAAACCAAGGTTGCCTGAACCGCCAAAAAGATCCAGTACTTTAGCACCCCTGAAACTTTTACGAGCGTCGATAACACCAAACATTCCTTCCTTGGTACGGTCGGATGTGGGCCGTATGTCTTTGATGTCTTTGGGCAGATTTATTTTTCTGCCTTTTAACTTACCGGTGATAATCCTCATAAAAGTATAATACGGATTTCTATAAGTTGGTAATTTCCAGGTAATGCAATCAGGATTCGAGAGCCAGCATGATTGCCGGAAATGCTGATTCCAGATTGAAACTGTAAGTCGTCTCATCGGCGGATACTTGCATTTTTTCCAGCGTATCGAGCTTGATAATATTAGCCGAGCCTTCCCAGATAGATTTTAGTTCATTGATTACCTGATGAGTATTAACCCCATACACCAGAATATCCTCATAAATGCCATTCAGCCATTTAAGATTTTTGGCATAATGCATCCAAAGATAAGAAATGTCCACAAAGTCATCGAAATGGATAAAGGTGGCAGCCCGTAGTTTGCCCAATAAATAGGCGGAGATACTAAGCATGCCAGGATAGCAGGATACTGTCAAAAACGATCCTTTGGCTTTACTATGATTCACCCATCTTTCGCCTATCTCAAAATCACTGCAGAAATCGGCCGACGGAGCATGTTCCGTTAAGCGCTGATACCCCGAAATGGTCATTTTGTTTCTAATAACCAAAAATTTATAATCCCGGTTACTAAGTTCATACCATATCGGTTCGAGAGCCTGACGGTTAACACCCTTCATCAGGATTTTTAAATAGGACTCACGTTCATCCGGCTGGTCATAAACAAGCTTGGGCAATGTTGACCAACACTCGGTATCGGGAATAGTAAGCATTCGGATCTGTTGGAAATCATATTCTTCACGCAAGCGTCCGATTAAATCATAAACCCCTTTGAAATAATCCTTTTGCTGCGTTTGAATGGCTTTCGCAACATTAAAATTAAAATCAAAACACCCAATACGTTTTAAACGCCTGGGTGTTTTATTGTCTTCAATAGCAAAATATAATTGCTTATCCGAAAAACATATTCCGAGATTCGGGCCAGAACCCATCATGAATACTTATTCCCAACTGGCAGCATTAAGTAATGTTGTTTTAGTCAATGATCCTATTGTGTTCGTTGAATCATCAGGATCCGTAAGCAGATATATCTGCGGACGAATGGTGTCGTTTCTCGCATACAAGAATTCATGATGCGGTGGACGAGGCGAATGAATCAACGAATCGGGATTGTAATGACCGATGGTTTTATCAAATAAAGAAGCACCTTTGGCCACCATTGCTGAGTCTGTTTTAAGGAATACTACCAGACTATCAAGGTTTGGCGGAAAATTATTCTTGTCATTCTTATATTTGATTAACACATCTCTTACGTTCGACATGCGGGTGCGAACTTTCTGTGTCATGGCTTTTTCCATCAATACCTTTTGATAAGGATCTACTATAGAACGATACAGCCAATATCCCAAACCGATAATGACGAGAATTAAAACAGCACTGATTATGTTGTTCCGCTTTTGAATGTCCATAATTTAATAAGCTAAAAATTTGTAGGTATTGAATATTGCAATAGATTCGAGTAACGAAAATACATGGCGGGTATAAGATATGCAACTCACAAAATAAAAAGCCTCATTTTACAACTATTCATAAAATTTTATTAAAGGTTAGTTGTTTTAATCCTAAATATAGGATTTAGCAGGTAATATGGTAAATTTTTTCTTTCAAATAGGATAAGCCTTTTCTCCTGAATTTATTATTCTGAGACAGGATTTCCTTTTCTTTCAGGCAGTTAATTACAAATTTTTCTCCATATAATGCCTTAATTTCGTCCCCCGTCACGGAAAACGGAGGGCCATTCATTTCCTCCTGGTCATATTCAAAAGAATGTAAAAAGATGTGGACATTAGATGATACCAATGCTGAAATTTTATTTACGTAAGCTATTCTTTTTTGAAAAGGAAGAGCTACTAAGGCCGCACGATCGTACACAGAATGTATTTTGGGTAAATAAGAACCCTGCATTTTGAAGATGTCGCCTTGCCACAGGCTGATGTTTTCACTTTCGTAAATTGTGAACCCGCCTTTCGTTCGTAAATGATAGTTGATATCGTGTTCTTCAAAAAACTGACGGCACGCTATTTCGGATATTTCAATACCTATAACCTTATGGCCTTGTTGGGATAACCAGATCATATCCAGGCTCTTGCCACATAATGGAACAAGGACTATTGATCCCGTTTTAAGACGGAATGCTGGCCATAGTTCGACCAGTTGCTTATTAAATTCCGTTGCGTGAAAACCTGTTTTACCTTTTTCCCACCTGCTGGTCCAGAAGCTGAGTTCCATGAAAATATATTAGTGTGATTAAACCCGGTACGCTGTAAGGTAACGTTTGTTTTGGTTACAAATGTTCATTTTTAGCATAGAGCATACAGCTCCCAAGGCACAGAGGCATAAAGTTGACGGGAGACAGTGCATCCCGGTATATGTGACACCCCGAAGGGACAGAACGAGATATATGGTTTATGAGGAATTAAATTGGTCACAAGTTGCAAACTTGCGACATCTTTACAGGTGATTATTTAGTTGTTGAAAGTAATCCGCAAAATTAATTACAAATAAAAGCTTAGTTATATTATTTATCGGGTGACTGCACCTGGATGTTACCTTATGGAATGATACAACGCCAATCTTTTTTATGAATAGCAAAGACGGCTCTAAAACGCGCATAATATTTAATTGTCTTTATTCATGTATTTATATTTATTTAAGGCAGAATAAAAAATGAGAGGAGTTTAAGAATATGAGTACCCAGACTCGTACGATAGAACATATTATCAATTGTGCGGGTATTCCTTCATTCAGTTCTTTTGAGGAGCGAATACATCCATATATTTTCGGGCAAGCTGATAAGATTGAAGGGGTAACTGTGAAAACAATACCTGAAAATAACTTGTTAGTTAAAATCCCGGGTCGTTCTAAAGGCGCTCCGGTAGCCTTAACGGCTCATTTGGATAAGATTAATCATTATGGTGAAAATCACCCGGAAAAATTGCCGGTAGAAGAGAATGACGGATATTTGGAAGGTCTCCTGGACGATTCGACAGGTTTGGGTATTTTATTGAGTATAATGGAAAAAAGTGAGGAGAATAATTTCCCCACTATTTATTTACTCCTATCTGAAATGGAAGAAAGCTACGGGTTACGAAAACATCCGGAACTTTTAAGAAATAATGGTAAAAACCTGTTTCATAGTATGGGTGCGGAGAATTTATCCCGTTATTTGATTGAGCAGAAAATAAAACCGGCGGTCATTATTACAGTAGACACAACCCCTTTATTTAAAGGACAAAATGGTGTTGCACTGTACTCCAGGCCCTGGGAAATGAATGAAGAGGAACCATCTCTCGCTCTCGAGCAGGCAACAAATGATATTGTGAAGCAGCTGACATCCATAGAACCGGAATTGCGGTTGTCAAATAATACAAATGATTACTTGTCGTATGGCAGGTTTTTTAATAACGATCCCTATGATCCGGTGCCCAGTGTAGCTATTGAACCGGCTATTTATCCGTATCATCAGAAAAATGAAAAAGTAGCATTACAGGATATCCAAACCACTGAACGTATACTCGTCACATTTTTAGAAAAATATGGGAACTGAATCGGGGCGGCGCTTTTGTTTTATTTTCAATCCGTCAGCCGATCGCTGGCGAAGCAGTCGACATATCAAGATGATCGAGAATTTTGTAAATGAGCAAAATAACGGATCAAAATTATGGATAGCCGAAAAACCCGGTGATTTGAGAAGAATGGCGGCAGATGCCGCCGTTTCTTTTGATGTGGTAGTTGCCTGTGGTGGTGATGGCACAATCAGGGAGATAATAACCGGTGTGGGTTCTACCAAAACAATTCTTGGGGTTGTACCCACCGGCAGTGGTAATGATTTTGTGAAATCACTGGGCATACCTAAAAATGTTGAAAACGCTTTGACTTTACTGGGGAAGGGGAAAACGAAAGATATTGATATCGGATGTATAAACAACGAACCTTTTATTAATACCATTGGCATCGGGTTTGACGGCCTGACGAATTATTATGCGAGTAAATGTAATTGGTTGAAAGGGGAATTGGTTTATGTATGGGCGGCGTTAAAGGCAATGTTTCGGTATCGGTCACCTTATTTTGAGATTCAGATAGATGATAACAGGATCGAGAAAAAATTGTTGATGGTTACTGTTGCCAATGGTAAAGTTGAAGGTGGAACTTTTTGGATTGCACCTGACGCTCAGATAGACGATGGGTTGCTGGATGTGGCGGTTGTGGACAATATCAAACGCTGGATGCTGCCCTACTACCTGTTGAAAATACGCCAGCCGCACTATTCAAAATTGAAACCGCTGATGCGTTTTATGGCTAAGAAAATAACGGTCGATGTATCACGGCCAATTATTGTTCACGCCGATGGCGAAGTGGTCGGTAAAAAAATATCCCATCTTGATATTCATATTGCGGCCCATAAGATACCTTTTATTTGCGGTGATGATTAATGAATTTATATCACATATTTCCGCTGTCTTAAGCGTATTAAACATTATCAGTCAGACAGTTAGGCCGTTATTTAATTATCCCCTGCCAAGAAAAATGTCTTTATGAACGAAGTCTTCCAAAAATATTTTTGGAAGCGGAGTGCGGTGATAAAGGAATCCCGGTGGCTGTCATGGCAGTCACCTTCGCTGATCAAGGTTTATGGCAATTTCAGGGAAGGGGATCACCCCGAAATTCTTCAAGATTCCGTTGTCACCACGTCTTTTATTCGGCATTCGCCTCATTGCAGCCTCGTGATGACATTTGGGGCGTTTGTGAATTTTACTCATACTACTTACATCTTACTTCTGTGAGCTTTGTAATTCCAGTTTTTTGCCTTGACAGCATAAATTATAAGCACTTAGCTTGGTTGTTGGTTGTTGGTTGTTGGTTGTTGGTTGCTGATAATAAAAGTTCTGAAAAATGCATAGTAACAATAAAACGGGTATTCTTTGAATCGACGTATACTTAAACTGGCCATACCCAATATCATCAGTAATATTTCGGTACCGCTGCTAAGCGCAGTTGATACGGCTGTGGTCGGACATCTTAACCATGTTTATTTTCTGGGTGCTATTGCTGTTGGAAGCATGATATTTAATTTCCTTTACTGGGGGTTTGGTTTTTTGAGGATGGGGACAACAGGTCTTACTGCACAGGCGTTCGGGGAAGATGATCAGGAGCAGAGTATACATATTTTATCACGATCGCTGTTGGTTGCTTTGGCCGGGAGTATCTTGCTTCTCTTATTACAGGGACTGATTGCGGATGCAAGTTTCTATATCGTGCACTCTACACCTGATGTCGAAAACTATGCCCGGTCGTATTTTTTCATTCGAATCTACGCGGCTCCGGCGACGCTTGCTTTATACGCATTTAACGGATGGTTCCTCGGGATGCAAAACGCCCGGTATCCCATGATTGTTACCGTTGCAATAAACGGACTTAACGTTATCCTTGATATCCTTTTCGTTTTTCATTTCGGACTCAAATCGGATGGTGTGGCATGGGGAACATTGGTGTCGGCTTATGTCGGTTTGATCTTGTGTATCATCTTTTTTACGTATAGGTACCTTTCGTTTGTACATTTTTTGAAATGGTTTAAAGTCTTTGAATTAGAGGCAATTAAGAAATTTTTTACTGTCAACAGGGATATTTTTATCCGGACATTGTGTCTTATTTTTACTTATTCTTTTTTTACTGTAAAATCAGCCGGGTATGGAGAAGATATTCTCGCAGCAAATACTATTTTGTTACAGCTTTGGAATATCATGTCGTACGGAGTCGATGGATTTGCCTATGCTGCTGAGAGCCTGGTCGGCCGATTCAAAGGAGCTAAAGATACAGGTAATTTTCAAGCGGCAATTCGATACACTATCATTTGGGGAGTAGGCCTCGGTGTCGTTTTTTCCATAGGATATGCGGTTTTCGGCAGGGAACTCGTTTCGTTATTTACGAAAGATGCCTCGCTGATCAATTTAGCCATGGGCTTTTTTGTTTGGACGGCTATAGCACCGTTGATTAACAGTTTCAGCTTTATGCTCGACGGCATTTTTATCGGGGCAACCGCCACGGCAGCAATGAGGAACTCTATGATAATAGCAACCGTAATCATATTTTTACCTGTTTATTACATCACTTATCCCAGTTTCGGGTACCAGGCTATCTGGTTAGCAATGATAACATATATGGTGGCACGTGCCCTGGCGTTAGCGTTTTATATGAAAAGAAGAATATACGCGTGGTTTTGAAGTTTAACCTTTTATATAACGAAGAATAATTACTGAAATAAGGATCTGATTGGAGATTAATAAGTCATTTTACGGAAAATATGTGAAACCGGCATTTCCTGTTCTATCTTTCGCCGTTGGTTTCATATGGCAAAGTATCGTGCTGAACCGCATTGATAACATGGCTGTAAATATAGCTCTGTTGCTGGAGATCGTTATACTCGGTTTGGTCATTATTTGGAACCGGCTGTGTGAGTATGATAAAATGGAAAACCAACTCATAATGAAATACAAACAGTCGTATCCTTTTCTGATACAATTTCTTTTGGGTGGGCTCTTCAGTAGCTATCTGATCTTCTATTTTCAAAGTGCATCACTCACAAAAACGGCCTTATTTCTGTTGTTGATTGTATTGCTGCTAATAATTAGTCAGTTCTTCGATGAACACCTGATGAATATATATGTGCTTGGCAGCATGTTTTTTATGTCCTGTTTCTTCTTTCTTACTTTTTTTCTCCCTGTCGTATTGAAGGAGATGGATCAATCAATATTTATCGCCGGTGGTATTATCAGCTATACGACAACCCTGTTACTCTTGTTGTACCTGGGCTTTAAACGAACGCTATCATCATCATATGTTTTTTTAAAAGCTTCCGGGATCGTTGCGATTTTCATGGCTATCGGCTATATCCTGTATTTTGAAAACATTAGTCCCCCTGTTCCGTTATCAATGAAAACGGGTGGTGTATATCATAAAATCATTAAGGAGGGCGATACTTATCAATTATGGACAGAAAAGGATAAAAGTGTAGAGGACTGGATCAGAACATACAATATCATTCATTTCTCACCAGGTGATACGGTCTATTGTTTTGTATCGGTTTTTGCACCATCAAAACTCAAAAAAACAATCTTTCAGCGATGGGAATATTACGATCCGCAGAAGAGAAAATGGCTGACTAAAGATGAGATAGGTTATAATGTTACCGGTGGACGTGGGATGGGTTATCGTGGTTATACTTATAAAAGTACCTTGTGGTATGGGCGATGGCGAGTGGAGGTAACAACGATGGAAGGACAGATTATTGGAAGAATTCCATTTGTTTTGGTAAGAAGGAAAGAACCGGTTACCTATTATAAAGTTGTTAAATAATTGA